>JAFYPJ010000114.1 GCA_017547545.1 Clostridia bacterium
GACGGCAGTAATGATATAACCTTTGGTGAACTTTCCGATCTTAAAGTTATTCGTTATGCAAAGGGCGAATTTGAAAATTCAAATCAAATTAAAAACGCCGCTAATTCTGTTGCAGTAAGCGGAAAAACTCTTGACTCCGATACATATACAGTAGATCTTGACCGAGAAACATATACCTTCTGCGTTCAGTATAACGATGAGAGTTATAACTACTATGTAACCGGAGTTTGCGGAGATAACCTCACATGGGTGTATGATAAGCAGAGTGATACTCTTACCGTT
Organism: Clostridia bacterium; assembly: GCA_017547545.1. Classification (GTDB taxonomy): domain Bacteria; phylum Bacillota; class Clostridia; order Oscillospirales; family CAG-272; genus RGIG7300. Next base: position 283 of record JAFYPJ010000114.1, read on the forward strand.
TCCGGCGAAGGGGAGATGTATAATTATAGTGAAAAGACATTACCGTGGATTCAATACAAATCGGAGATTAAAACGGGGATTGTAAATAATAAAGTAACCAATCTTGGCAAAGCCGCATTTGTTTGTTGCACTTTGTTAGAAAGTGTTAGTCTACCTTCTACCCTTGAGAAGATAGGTGAAGAGGCTTTTTATGATTGCGACTCTCTCGAAACTATTATCATTCCGGATAATGTAACCAATATCGAAGACTTTGCATTTTGTGAATGTGACAATCTCAAAACTATTATCATTCCGGATAATGTAGCCTATATCGAAGAATTTGCATTTGGTGAATGTGACAATCTCGAAAGTGTTGTAACAGGAGAAGGGATTAGCACTATTGAAATGTTTGCTTTTGCTAGATGTCCTAATTTAAAAAAAGTAGTTTTCGGAAATAACATCAAAATAATTGGAGATCAGGCTTTTGTCCACTGTACATCACTTAATAATATAGATTTGCCGGATTCAGTTGAAGAAATAGGGGATTATGTATTTTATGGTACAGGATTTTATAACAACGAAGAGAATTGGGAAAACGGTGTTTTATATAGTGGGAAGTGCTTAATAAAAGCAGAAGTTTCAGGTACTTATATTATAAAAGACGGAACAAAAACTATAGGTTATGCAGCATTTGAAGATTCATATATTTCTGTTTGTTATATTCCGGAATCAGTTGAACATATACCTTTTGGCGGTTTGGGTAATGAAAACGGAAAATATTCTCATTTCAAGGTTGTTGAAGGCTCATATGCAGAACAGCATATTATTGAAATCAAAAAGAACTACCCTCATGTTGGCCTTACCTACAGTTATTTCAACCCTTCGGATGTTTACGGATGAATAAAGAGGATCAATCGATCCTCTTTATCGATAAATTTTAGTTTGCGGGTCGGATCCGCAAACTGTTTGTTTAATGAATAACGAATAGTGAATAATAAATATCCACCCGTTGCGGGTGGATATTTATTATAAAATCCGAAAATATGAACTATAAGACCGTTTACAAATTATGTAGGATATGTTACAATAAATTGTTAAGTTATAATTTAACGGGAGGTTTACCATGAATTCTATCAAGCGGTTTTTATCATTTGTTGTCGCCCTATCGATGATATTATCGATAGTTGGAGTAAGTGAGCTTATTTGCGTTGCCGAGGAGCTTATTTCCTCAGTAACACAAACAGAGCTTGCAGGTGCTTCGTCAGGCAACTGCGGCACGGGGCTTACATGGACATATAATAACGGCGAGCTTAAGATCACGGGCAGAGGTGCCATGAAGGATTATTCGTCCGATGCCCCCTGGTATTCTTATAGCTCTGAAATCAAAACGGTAATCGTAAGTAACGGTGTAACTTATATAGGCAACTACGCCTTTCGCAATTGTACTGCGCTTACACGTGTTACTATAGGAGATACCGTAACCAATATAGGCACAGATGCTTTTTCAGGCTGTACTTCATTAAAGGAGGTCAATATTTATGATATCGCCAAATGGTGTACAGTGATTATAAGTGACTATAATTCCTCACCCTTTCAATATGCCGATACGCTTTTGCTTAACGGACTTCCCGTTACAGAGTTGGTAATTCCCGAAGGCGTTACCGAGATCGGTAATAATATTTTTTATAACTGCAGGAATATCACTTCTGTTACGATACCGGATACGGTTACAAGCATAGGAGAATATTCATTTTACAAATGCATTAATATAACAAATATTGGTCTTGGCATAAATGTCAAGACAATAGGAAAGGGTGCGTTCCAATCCTGCTCAGCTCTTTGCGATATAACCTTCAATGATGCTCTTGAGTATATAGGTTCCTATTCTTTCTCGGGAAGTTCTGTTTGCGATATCTATATTCCCGCTAATGTTTCGTATATAGATCTTTTCGCATTTGATGCCGATAAGATGCAGAGCTTTAACGTAGATATTTACAATCCCTATTATGCAGCTTTTGACAGTATTCTTTATAATAAGGAGAAGAGCGAGCTTATCCGTTGTTATAACAATACTCTTACCAAATTTGTTACACCCTCCTGTGTTGTACGTATAGGCAAACAGGCTTTTTATAATATGAAAGCACCGGAGAAGGTGGTTTTGAGCGATAACATAACCGAAATCGGAGAATGGGCATTTTCAAATATTGATTCTCTTAAGGAGGTCAAGCTTTCGTCAAATTTAAAAACGCTTGGCTATGGTGCCTTTTCCTACTGTGGATCTCTTGAAGCTATAGTAATACCCGACAGTCTTGATACGGTCCGTGAAGATGCATTCTTTTACTGTGAATCTTTACGTGATATTACCATACCCGAGGGCATCAAAAGTATAGAAAATTACGCTTTTGCCTGTACCGGAATAGATGAACTGGTGCTTCCAAACTCCTTGGAAAGTATAGGTGTAGAGGCCTTTTGCGGTTGTAAGGAGCTTAAAAGCATTGATTTCGGAAACTCACTTGTCGAGATATCCTCATGTGCATTCGGCGGATGCAGCGCGCTTGAAGCCGTAACATTTCCCGATTCTCTTATGATTATAAGTGACAATGCTTTTTCATTCTGCACATCTCTGAAGGATGTAAGCTTTGGAGGTAATATTTGCGGTATAGGCTATAACAGTTTTGAGCAAACACCCTTCTTTAACGATTCCTCTAACAGAGATGAAAATGGTTTATTTTATGTGGATAACTATCTTCTTGATGTTGCGGATACGGTAAGCGGAAGCTTTGAGGTTAAAGAGGGGACCATTGCTATAGGTTCAAGAGCATTTGAGGGACTTTTCTATCTTACTTCGATCTCATTGCCCGATACGCTTATAGGTATAGGCGATGCAGCATTTAAAAACTGTACGGCACTTTCCAACTTTACTATCCCGAAGAATGTTAGATTTATTGGTGACGCTGCTTTTGAAAACACCGCATATTATAACAGATCTGCAAACTGGAGCGGAGAATATCTCTATAAGGACTCTCATCTTCTTGATGCTACCGAATATGTAAGCGGTGCTGTTGCAATAAGAGAAGGTACCCTCTCAATTGCTGCGGGTTCATTCAGCTGTAATGATAAAATTAAAGGCGTCGTTATCCCCGAAGGAGTAAAGGGAATCTATGAATATACCTTTTACTTATGTGATTCTCTTACCTCGATCGTTATTCCTGCAAGTGTAGATTACATAGGTTATGCCGCAGTTTCCAATTATGATGAGCTGATCATAAGCTGTATTACCGATTCGGCTGCCCATAAATATGCATTGAAACACGGTATTCAAGCGAACCTTACAGATCAGTTCTATGTCGAGGGTAGTTGCGGAACAGATCTTAAATGGTCACTGAATGCTACAGGCGAGCTTATCATTTCAGGCAACGGCAAAATGAAGGATGCTCCTTGGCAGGAATATGCTTCGAAGATCAAAAGTGTTCGCTTTGAGGGTGATATTACAAGCGTATGCGCTTACGCATTTGCCGAATGCAACAACCTTAAATCAATCGTTATCCCCGATAGCGTTACTTCGTTGGGATACGGTGTCTTTTCTTGGTCGGGTTTTACCGAGGTTACCATTGGTGACGGTGTGAGTATCATACCTACAGAGAGCTTTGACGACTGCTCCTACCTTGTTACTTTGAATTTGGGTGCCAAGGTTTCCACCTTTGAAGAAGATTGGATATATTCATCCAATCTCACAACTGTCAATGTGGATGAAGCCAATCAAAGCCTTTCAAGCTATAACAATGTTATTTATAATAAGACTAAGACAAAAATAGTATACTGTCCTTCCGCTTATTCCTGCGACGAGTTTGAATTTTTACCTACGGTTACTTCGATTGCGGAATATGCTTTTAAGTACAATCGTACCATTAAGAAGCTCGAAATACCCGGAACGGTTAAATCAATAGGTACAAAAGCGTTTTCTTCCTGCAGTGCTCTTGAAAGCGTAATTATACCCAATAGTATTACCTATCTGGTCGAAAATATGTTTTCGGGTTGCCGTAATCTTAAAGATATCACTCTTCCCGAAGGCTTTGAGACCTTAAGAGCATATTCTCTGTCGGGACTTACTTCGCTTGAAACCTTAACACTGCCTTCAACCTTTAAAAACATTAACGGCTATGCATTTGTTAACTGTTCCAACTTGAAGGAATTAAAGCTGCCTTACGGAACCAGATTCATAGGTCAGTATGCCTTCTATGGCTGCAATAAATTGACGGAGCTCTTTGTTCCCGCATCTATAGAAACCATGCACGCTTATGCCTTCAGCAAATGTGACAATCTGACGGTAATTTGCATGGAGGGCACCTTTACACATAATTTTGTAGTTAATAACAATTATCGTTATAAGCTACACAGCTGTGATGGAGAATGGATCATAACCGAATATCCCACACCTGCGAGCGTTGGTAAAAAGCACTTTATCTGCGATCTCTGCTACAAGGTAAATACAGCGGATATCCCCTGTGTAACCGAGCCCACAATCGAAATCAACGGATATAATATCAGGATATTCGGCACAAACAGTATCAGCTATATAAGATATGCCGCGGGTGAGTATACCACCGCCGCAGAGATCAAAAATGCTCCCAACTGTGTTACCCTTGATTCAATAAGAGTGGATAATTATACCGATAACGATATCTGTACCCTTTCAATGCGTGATGGAGGTATATACTCTCTTTGGCTCAAGTATGATGACGGTTCGCAGCATATAGTTAAGGCAGATCTTAGCCATATGGAGCAATATGTTACCACAAACGGAGTTACAATGACGGTACACGATCTCTACGGTGTAAAGGATTTCTTTATTGCCAAGGGCGAATATATAGATTATACCGGCATAAAGGAAAATTACATTTATAATGTAACTGCAAAGAAGATAAACGGAGCTCATGATTATAGCTACAGCGTTTCGGAGCAGGGAAGATATACCCTGTATATCAGATATAATGATACAACGCGTGCCAACAGATTTATTACCTTTGATATCAGCGTTACCGAGCCTTCCTTTACCGAAAACGGCCTTACTTTGACTGTCGGTAATCTTGATAATATTAAGCTTATCCGTACAGCTTACGGTGACCTTGATACCGTGGGTGCGATCAAAAGAGCGCAGGGAAGCCGAGCCTTTACAGCTAAGGATGCTCTCAAGGGACTGGATGAATATACTATCCAATTTAAAAATGAGGGCATGGCGACTGTAGCTGTGATATATAAAGACGGATACACCGTTATCTATAAATATAATGCCACAAAAAAACAGCCGACCATTGATCAGAGCGAAAACTCTGTAACTATATCCGATCTTGACGGTCTGACTGTTCTCAGATATTGTAAAGGTGAATACAGTCTTGTTTCCGATATTAAAAATGCCCCGGATTCCAAATATATAAGGGGAAAGGATCTTACAGAGCAAAGTGTTACAATTATCCTTGAAAAGGGCGTATACACCTTCTATGTTCAGTATGATGACGGAAGTTGTAATTTTTATAATATAACTGTGTAAAATAAGAAAACCGGTATGAATTTCAAATGGTTCATACCGATTTTTCTGTTATACTCTTTATGTATTCCGAAGGTGTCATTCCCAGCCTTGAACGGAAGTAGGAACAAAGCCGCAGGAGCGATGGTGCTATCCCATTCTTGTGTTGAGGTGGATTGCGGTGAGGAGGAAAACCCGATCCGGTGATTTGTATACAACAAAGAAACAGAGAAGTGGTACAGAAGCGAGTATCTTCCCGATGAAAACATTGATGTTACTCCCTGAAACTAAAGGTCGGCAATTAAGCCGACCTTTACTTATAAAAATCCGAAAATATGAACTATTGGACCGTTTACAAAACAGAAAATATGTGTTATTATGGTACCAGATGTACAATAATATATTAATTTATATATTGGGCTGCAAACTTTTTATTTATAAATAGGAGAAAGTTCAATTGAAAAATTTCAAACAACACATATCTTTAATTCTTGTTACTTTATTTATATTTTCAACTCTATCAGCAACACTTTCGATAAATGCCGAAATGATTGAAGGATCTGATCGTGGAGTTGTATGGGGATTAGATACGGATAGCGGTACACTTACCCTTTCAGGAGAAGGTACAATATATCGTTTTTCACAATGGAGAGATCATAAAGATAGTATAAATAAAGTAGTAATCGATTCGGATTCAGTAAAGATCGACGAAGGAGCATTTACAGGATATAACAATTTATCCGAAGTTGAAATTCCCGACACATTGACTGATATAGGATTTTGGGCTTTTACCGGTACCCCCTTTTATAAATCCTTACCTATAAAAAATCGTCAGGTTTGTTTAGGTGATCGCCTGCTTCGTGTAGAGGATTTCCATGGAAGTATTACCGTAAATCAAGACATCAAACATATTTGTGGTGGGGCTTTTTCTGACGATATTCATATTACGAGTATAACTATTCCCGATGGTGTTATATCTATCGGTGATATAGCATTTGAATTTTGTGTGATCAAAAACATAGTTATACCGGATAGTGTTACGAGTATAGGATATGGTGCTTTTAGAGAGTGTCCATTTTTGGAAATGGTAATGTTTTCAAAAAACATTACCAGAATTGAAAGACAGACATTTTATTGCTGTACAGGATTAAAAAACATAGTTATCCCCAATGGTGTTACAACCATAGAATACGCGGCTTTTCTTGGTTGCGAAAATCTGGAAAGTATATATATCCCTTCTTCTGTTAGTTCGATCAGACAAGATGCATTTAACTATTGCCCCAAGTTAACAATAAAATGCTATGAAAACTCCTACGCACATCAATATGCTATTGAAAATGGGATCCCCTATCAGCTTTTAAATTCCACCGTTACAGAAAGGGGCATGCAATTCAAGATTGATAATCTTGAAGATGTAAAAACTATCCGTTATGCCTACGGTGAATATGAAACCGAAAAGGATATTAAATACGGTGAAATGGCAGTTTCCCACAGCGCAAAAATTCTCCGTAAAAGAGGAGATTCCTGTGTATTGCAATTCCCAAAGGCAGGGCTTGTTTCTATAGTTATAATCTATAATGACGGAACAAGAGATTTTTATAAATATGATGTTATAAAAAGCTCTCCCACCGTTACCCGTGAC
>JAFYPJ010000115.1 GCA_017547545.1 Clostridia bacterium
GAATCCCTTAACCTTTCCTTTATCCGTGACGAGATAGACGGTCTTATCGGCTACATGGATAAGCAGTTTGGAAAGCAGAACATGCAGGAATCTAAGGAATACTTATTAAGATTAAAGAAATTATTCTAATCATTATTGTAGGGAAGGCAGACTCCTGCCTTCCATATAATTAAATTTGGATTATAAATTAAGGAGAAATTATCGTGGCAAGCAAACTTGAAAATGTTTATAATGAGTATTATGAGCAGTTTAAATCTCTTATAGACAGCGATGAATTTTATAATTATATAATTGAAAATATAGGTGCAGGCACAAATAAATTCTCCTTTTACCAGAAGAAAAAGGATAAGAAGATCGATATTCGCTGGATAGAGCAGATAGAAGGCTGTATCGTTGAGCTTGATACTATTATCCGTAATCCTCGCCGTTTTATCGTTCAGGAAGAAGAAATTGTTCCTATCGAAAAGGCGCGCCGTATTACCAATGAATCTGTTCGCCACCTGGCACAGCATACTAACCTTATTGCAAGAGTTGACGGAGACAGAGTTACTCCCAATGAAATTCTTAATGTATACCGTGAAGAAAGCTTTGATATTTACGAAAACCGTTTTATCTACACACTTTTAGGTAAGGTTGAGGAATTCGTTGAATCCCGCCGTCAGGTACTTTTAAGTATTACAGACGATGAGGAAATTGCAGAGCTTGCAATGGAAGGCAGCTTTAATAACGGTGAAGAGGATGTAAACTATAAGTTTGAAATATCATCTACTACCAAGAATGCGCTTCTCAATGCTGATACCTCAAGAATGGGTGTTTTTGCAAGAATTGAAAGACTTTCCCGTATTATAAGAGAATTCCGCGGTTCTGCGTTTGCAAGAAGCATGAGGGGCAGCGCACCGGTTCGTCCTCCTATTATGCGAACCAATGTTATCTTAAAGGACCCCAACTTCAAAAAATGCTTGGTGCTTTGGCAGTTTATTGAAACCTATCATGAGGTTGGTTATACTATTGATATTATAAATGAATACCGTGAGCTTACCGAAGAAGCGGTATTTACATTCTATAATACTCTTGCCCTTAATTATATCTTCTTGAGAAAAAGTGCTAATTCAACCGATGATGTTGATATCGAGCATAAAAAGAAGCGCCGTCAGATCAAGCCTAAGTTTGTTAAGAATATCGTTGAAGAAATCGTTGATGATTACGATATCTATAATACCGAAGTTCGCCGTGTATTCCTTGACGAAATAACAAAGGCGGCAAAGAAGCGCGAAAAGCAGGATGCTCAGATTGCAGAAGCTATAAACAATGCTCTTAAAGCAGAGCGTGATGCCAAGCTTGAAGCTGCGCGTCTTGAAAAAGAGCGCATAGCCCGTGAAAAGGCTGAAGAAAAGGCAAGAATTGCAAAGCAGAAAGCTCGCGAAGAAGCTGCGCGTAAGCGTGAAGAAGAACGCATTGCCCGTGAAAAGAAACGCGAGGCAGACAGAATTGCCCGTGAAAAGGCTAAAGCAGAAAAGGCAATTGCTCTTGAAAAAGAGCGCATAGCTAAGCAGAAAGCCAAAGAAAAGGCAGCCAAGGAAAAGGCTATTGCTCTTGAAAAGGAAAAGAAAGCAAAAGAAAAGGCCAAGGAACGCGAACGCATAGCTCGCGAAAAGGCAGCTGCACTTGAAAAAGAAAAACTTGCCCGTGAAAAGGCAAAGGCTAAGGAAAAGGCAGCAAAAGAAAAGGCTTTAGCTTTGGAAAAAGAGAAGCTTGCTAAACAAAAGGCAAAAGAAAAAGAAAAAGCAGCCAAGGAAAAAGCCATTGCTCTTGAAAAGGAAAAGACGGCAAAAGAAAAAGCTAAAGAAAGAGAAAAGGCGGCAAAAGAAAAAGCTGCAGCTCTTGAAAAGGAAAAATTAGCTAAACAAAAGGCTAAAGAAAAAGAAAAGGCAGTAAAAGAAAAGGCCATAGCTCTTGAAAAGGAAAAATTAGCTAAACAAAAGGCTAAAGAAAAGGAAAAAGCTGCTAAAGAAAAGGCTTTAGCCCTTGAAAAAGAAAAGTTAGCTAAACAAAAGGCTAAAGAGAAAGAAAAGGCTGCCAAAACAAAAGCTGCATCAAAAGCTCCTGTTAATACTCAGGTTGTAAAAGAATCCGAAAATGAAAACGGTGATGTTTTCGGAATCGGTGATGCCATCGGTATATTTAAAATAGACGAATAAACATTATTTATTAAATGAAAAACAAACGGAAATCAATATTCAAGCGAGTGATCAGTATAATCTCGGTAGTTTTCTTTATATCCGCCTTTTTATTATTGATCTTTGCAACATTCTCTTTAAAAAATGACAATATGTCAATGTTTGGCTGTTACTTTTATTATGTAACAACAAACAGTATGGAGCCTGATATAAAAACAGGAAGCTTTATTATAGCTAAAGAAACAGAAGCGGATAAGCTTAATGTAGGGGATGTAATTTCCTTTGTTTCAAGTGATCCTGATATTTCGGGATTGATAAATACCCATAACATTCATGAAATAAATACAAATGATAACGGTGAGCTTGTGTTCACTACCATGGGTTCAAATAATCCGTATCCGGACGAATATCCGGTTTATGCACAGGATATTCGCGGGAAATTGATATTTAAATCTTATGCTATCGGCAGAATTTTTAATATTCTATCCAAAAGATGGGTTTCTTTTTCGATAACTGTAGTCCCCATTCTTGTTATAGTATTTATAAATTTTGTTGATCTTGTAAAGATAATAAACTTCTTTCCTGATGATGATAAGAAGGAAAATGAAAAAAATTCTGATTAAGGAGGCAAATTATGTATAAAAACAATAAAGCGGTATGCTTATTTATGGCAATTGTTATGATTATATCAACCATAAATTTTACAATATTTACCTCCGGTGCAGAAACTTATATTCATATTAACAATGCAAACGATTTAAAAAATTTGAATTCAAATATCAGCGCTGCCGCAACACAGCCAGTTTATGTGGTATTTAATGTTAATGTTGATGCAAGTAAGATTTCTTACACCCCGGTTATTACCGATAAAAGGGTTATTGTTTACGGGCAGAATCATTATATTAAAAACCTTAAGTCTTCCGATCACGGTCTGTTCAGAAAAGTTGGATCAGATAGTGAATTCTGGAACTTAGGTATTATAAATGCAAATATCACCAAGCTTGACGCTTCCGGAGAAGGCTATGGTATTCTTTGCAGCCGTCCCGGTACAGGTACGGATATATCAAGCTGTTTTGTTCAGGGTTCTATTGCGGTTTATGCAAAAAGCGGTTCTACTTGCAGCGATATAGGCGGCTTGGTAGGTAGTTTTGACGGTGAAATGTATAAATCATTTGCCTTGGTGGATATTTATACTGATGGATCAAATGTTGGCGGTCTTGTCGGTCGTTATACCGGTTCTGCTGATAAGATCTCATCATGTTACTCAACGGGTACAATTGATAATAAATCAAGAAAGAATATCGGCGGTCTTGTTGGGCTTTCCGATTCCTCTTGTTTAAAAGATTGTTATACAACACTTCAAATAAAGAATACTTATGCTGATACCGTTAAGTCTATAGGTTGTGTTCCTGATCTTAATACATCTGTTTTCTATGATGAAAATATTTCATTACAGCGTCAGGGCGATATGGACGGTGCGCACCGTTTTTCGGGTACTTATAATCGTTTAAGCGCAAATTGGACATACGAAAGTTCATACTATCCTCAGTTAACCGATTTTTATTCTAACACTAATAAAGTATTCCAGAATATTTCTGCAATTTCCGCAGCTATGGTTCATGTTAACAATGGATGCGGCAGGGAATATGTGCCTGTTTCAACTCCAACTTCTTATTCTACAGCTACAATTACTAAAACCACAGCATATGCAAATAATAACAGGATTCAATGGAAAATAACCGGCGGTATTGATGAATACTATTATCCCGGAACATCTTATACAATTGATCCCGGCATGGTAGACGGTCTTTCGGGAAATGCTTTTGATTCAACAAACGGTAAATATATATTTACAACCTCTGCGGATGTTGTTTTTACGGCTTCCTGCGGCGGTTTTGAAAGAGATATAACCGTTCATGCAACAAGCGATCCCAATCCTTATATTGCAAAGGGTTCGGGTACCTCTTCAGATCCTTTCATTATTTCAAATGCCTACGAGCTGGATATGGTTCGTATGTATTGTATTGATGACCTTACCGGAGCTTATTATTACAAGATAGTTACTCCAACCACCGAATATATCTCTACTGACGGTAAAAACACAAAAACCTTTGTGTATAATCCCCTTGATCTGTCTTCATATGACAGTTGGAATCCTATAGTTGGTTTTAAGGGTACTTTTAACGGTAATTATTCATCAAGTAATACTAATTCAAAATTATCTGTAATCAATTTAAAAATATCATCACCTAACGGTGAAAATACCGGTCTTTTTGCTAATATTTCCGGCAAAGCAACAATTACAGACTTATTCATTGAGGAAGCACAAATCGCTGTTACCAAGGGAACTAACGCCGGAATTCTTGTTGGAAGTGTAAATGCAAACGGAAGTAATGTTACAATTCAAAAATGTATTGCAAGCGGTAAAATTTCGGGTACAGAAAATGTGGGAACCCTTATCGGTTATGCAAATAATAATTTAACCGTTTCCAGAACTGTAAATTTTGCAATTGTTAATGCAGTAACAAATTGCGGAGGCATTATAGGTAACGCGGCGTCAAGCGCAGTTAGCGTTGTTGATTCTTACTCTACATCCGTTTTACTTAATGCAACTCAATGCGGTGGTATATACGGTAGTTCATCTTCAGCTAATATTACAAGCTGTTTGTTTACCGGTAATATAAGTACAACCGGTACAAAAAACGGCTTATCCAACGGAACTACAAATATTTCGTCATCTTTTTATGATAGGCAGGCGGCAACTATTCCCGATGCAGATACTTACGGTAAAAAAACCGAAGAATTGCTTTCTGCCGAGGCTGCGGCTTCACTTGGTTCTAATTGGAGTTATAATAGTAATATTAAGATATATCCATATATATCCGGTTTACATTCCGAAGTGCGTTATTGTGCCTTTAATGCTATTACTTATACCAAAACAGATTCGGGTGAAGCTAATGCAGAAAATTTCACCGAAGCTACTTATGTTAATGGGTATCATTCAAAAGTTGAGAGTGTTTCCGGGTATAACAATTATAGTGTTAGCGGTAATAAGATAACAAAGAAAAACGGCGGTGGTGAAACCTACCGTGTTCATAATAATTATTATAATAAATCAACCGGTTTAACCTATGATCATACCAGATATGTTTATTTTGGCGGTATTGGCCTGAATTTCTATTTCAAGATTATGCTTGCAGGTGAAGTAAATGAATATAAGGCTGATATGTCAAACAAATTACTTTTTGATTTAACAACCGATGATAACTCATGCTACAGTATGATAATCAATGCTGAATCAGTGGGCACCTATACAACACCTATATCATTTACTAAATCCGATAAGCTTATTAAAACGGCTAAATTTGGTGTGGAAGTACCCACATCCAAATATACCTACACGGTAAATGCATATTCTGATAAGGAAGAAACAACACCTTTAACATCTAACGGCAGCAGTTACACCATACCTTCTTATGAAGCACAAAGTGTAAATGTTTATATTAAAATAACTGTTACACCCAAAAGTATCCCATGGGGTATATTTAATATCGATTGCTATTAAAAGTCAAGGAAAGGAGCGAGAACATTTTGGATAAA
>JAFYPJ010000116.1 GCA_017547545.1 Clostridia bacterium
AATAATTTCATTATTTTCAAAGAATTCGCGTACATCCTTTGTGAAGATAACCTTATCGAAAAGCTCCTTTGCATCATTGTTCTTTTTATATTCATTCAAAAGAATGCAAAGCTCAATTCCGCGGTAAAGCGCCTTGTATCGCAATGAAAGCAAGGGGTTTCCTCCCGGTCCGGGATAAACAAAGCAAAGGTCGCCTGCCGGCCAGCCAAAGTAACGGATATCCTCCTTTGGATGATCGGTCCAAACGGTGTAGTTCCAACGAAGAAAACCGTCCATTTCAAGATAAGAGGTTAAAACACCTATCAAAAGTCCCTCACAAAGATCGTTGCGCAGCATTATGTTCGGATGGTGGGGCATATTGCAGATATACCAGGTGAATCTGCTATCCTTCATGGTCTCCTTGTATTCAAGGATCTTATCGAATTCGGTAGAAAGAGAAAGCAATGAGGGAACATAATCTGCCACGGTATCTGCAAATTCGGGAATAAATTCGCTATGGTTGATCGCTGCCTTAAATACGAATTTCGGGGCAATACTCTTGATATGATCGGTAATTTTTCTGTATGCCGCGGTATCCGCAGGCTCGTCTGCCACTATCCTTACTCTGCTCATCTGCTCTGTTTCAACAAAGTAATCATGAACTGCCTTTATGTATGCATCAACCTCTTCACCCTTGGTGATATACTTGAATTTACCCTCAGCTTTATCAAAATAACGGAGTTTAAGTCCGTCGGGATGATCGGGAGTAATCGAATCAAAGCCTCCGAGATAATCGCACCAAACATTAACAAGTCCGTAAAGCGAAATCTCGCCCTTGATATCATGCTTTGCGCAAAGGTCGATATATCTCTGCACCGCAGAAAAATCATAGGTAAAGGAACCGTCCTTTTCCCTTGATATCTTTGCTATCGAATATTCGTAAAGATTTGCCTCATTTCTTGTTTCAAGATGACACCACTGACCGCTCCAGGGAGTATCGGACATAATAAGGGTAACGGTCTTTTGACCCAACTTTGCCATAGAAGAAAGGTACTTATCCATTATTTCAAAATGGGCATCGGAGAAGGGTTCAACCTCATACTTACGGGCAATATTGCAATTATGCTGCCAAAGATCGAGGAAGAAGGGGGAATCCTTCATATCGGGAAAAGTATAGGCAAAAACCTCAAGAGTTACCTTTGTCTCGGCAAGCTTTTCTTCCTCGGAGAAAAGGTCGCTTTCATAAAAATATATCGGTATTTCATATTTTCCGGGTTCTGTATTTTCAGAAACCTTAATATCGGCAAAAACAGCAACCGCAGTATTATCCTCCACCTCTTTTACAGGGGTTGATTCAAGAATATCCGCCTTGTAGCATCTGTCATCATCAGCAAGAAGGCTTTCTATATTGAAATCAATATCAAAAATACCCTTTGTATCCGCTTCAACTCTTATTACAGAGCGTCTTTTCTGCGCAAAAAATGCACTTGCTCCAACATTTAAGGTAAAACGGCAATCAGATGTTAAAAGTATCTGAAAAGATGCGGTAGAATTTCTTGCCGCAGCCAAAGAAATTGTTTTCTCATAACCGTCTATCATATAGGGAGCAAAATTGTTAAGGGTACCCACTGTCATTTTATAGGTTTCGGGCATTATGGCATAGCTGAATCTCATTTTTTACCTCTTGAATTGATAATAGATTTATTTTTACAAGGTATATTATACACATTATGGTATAAATAAACAATATATTGAATTTAATATTTACAAAATAATTTTTTTGTGATATAATGGATGATGTATAATTATGTAAATGAGGAGACACATCCGTGAAAAAATATAACAGATCGCCAAAGGCATTTACACCTAAGGCGTTGCTTTCGGTAGGAATAACCGCAATTGCAGTAATAATTCTGTATTCGATTGCGGCTGCAATATTAAGGGATTCCTTTATACTGTTGGGTTTAGCGGCAGTTATATGCTTTGTCATAGCTGCACCTGCGGTGCTTTTTGCATACCGTTTCATATCAAAACACAGACACGGCATATCCGCAATAGACGAAGATGTTACAAACCTTGAGAGCAATATGACCTTGAAGATGCTTTCAGAGCTGTATATGCCGGTAGTAATATGCGATGAAAATGAAAAGATCATATGGTATAACCGTAGCTTTGAGGTAAAAGCAGGAGAGCGTTCAAGCTATTACGGAAAAAGCTTTACCGATTTTTGCCCTGTTTCCCTTTCCATTCTTTTAGAAAACAAAAAGGAAAAGGGCGCGGTTATCACCGCATTTGGTTCATTTTTCAACATAAAGGCATATTCTCTTCCCTTTGACCAGAAGAATATGACTCTTACAATATGGAATGACTGCACAGAGCTTGAAAAGGCAAATGACCGTCTTTTAAAGGAAAACCCCATGGTTGCCTTTGTGGTTATAGACAATCTTGAAGAGCTTATGCAATATGCTCAGGAAAGCTACCGTACAGCCGCGGCAGAAGTTGAAGGTATCATCCGTAATTGGGCTGAGTCCTTAAACGGAATCTTCCGCGAATATGAAAGAGATAAATTCTTACTGATATTCCGCGCAGAGCATCTGGGTAAGCTTATAACATCAAAGTTTGATATACTTGACAAAATAAGAAATGTAAGAGTTGGCGAAAGCAATCTGCCCGTTACCGTTTCAATTGGTATCTCAAGCCTTGACGGAGACTTAAAAGAAAAGGAAAAGGCAAGCCGAAGCGCCCTTGATACCGCACTTCAGCGCGGAGGTGACCAGGTTGCCCTTATGCGTGAGGGAGGAATGGACTTTTACGGAGGTAAGGTTCAGGTTGCGCAAAAGAGAACCAAGGTAAGAGCAAGGGTTATAGCAGAGGAATTGGCGCATCTTATGACCAATTCGGATAATATACTCATAATGCCCCACCGATTCCCCGATTTTGATGCAATAGGTGCGGCAATAGGTGTTGCCCGCCTTGCCCATTATTGCAAAACAAAGGTAAATATAGTAACAGACCTTGCATCTCCCGAATTTTTAAAATGCTATGCAAGGCTTGAAAATCTTCCCGAATATTCAAAAAGAAGGATATTTATAGACTTTGCCGAAGCACAGGAGCTGTTGGGCTCAAATACATTGCTCTGTGTGGTAGATGTTAATAATCCCTCACAGTTCGAGGCCCCCGATCTTGCGGCAAATGCCCATAATATAGTATTCATAGACCACCACCGTAAATCGGCACAGTTCGATTATGAGCCAAGGATAACCTACATCGAGCCTGCGGCATCCTCAAGCTGTGAAATGGTTGCGGAAATACTTGAGCATGTGCTTGCCCCCGGTCTTTTACCCAGAGAAGAAGCGGAAATAATGCTTTCGGGTATCTCTCTTGATACCAAGCAGTTCACCAAAAACACGGGTACAAGAACCTTTGGCGCGGCACTTTATCTGAGAAACGAGGGAGCAAATCCTGTTGGTGTTTCCGAGCTTTTCCGTACAGACCTTGCAGACCTTGTAAGCGAAGCGGATTTTGAAAGCAATGTAATAATATACAAAAATGAAATAGCAATAACGCAGAATTCGGATGTATCAAAGGCAACACCGCAAACCCGAATATCTGCAGCAAAGGCGGCAGACAAGCTTTTATCGGTTGAAAAAATAGAGGCATCATTTGTAATATGTCAAACAAAGGATTCAATACACATTTCCGCCAGAAGTAACGGAAAAATAAATGTTCAGCTGATTCTTGAAGCCCTTGGCGGCGGCGGACATTTTGATGCCGCGGCAACAAGAATGGTGGGGGTAACCTCCATTCAGGCATTGAACCGCCTGAAAAAGGCAATAGATAACTATCTTGCCGAAAACAAAAATTAAACAGATCAATAAGGAAAAGAGGATATAATAATGAAGGTAGTACTTACTAAAGATGTAAAAGCACAGGGAAAAGCGGGACAGGTTATCAATGTTTCAGACGGTTATGCACGCAATTTCCTTTTCCCCAAGGGGCTTGCAATAGAAGCAGATGCAAAGGCATTGAATGAAATTAAAAACAAAGAAGCTTCCGCACAGCACAAAATAGATGTTGAAACACAGAACGCAAAGGATATTGCCGCAAAGCTTGAGCAGATAAATGTTAAGATCCCCTGCCAGAGTGGTGGAGACGGCAGACTTTACGGTTCGGTTACAACAAAGGATATCGCCCAGGAGCTCAAGAATCAGCACGGTATTGATATAGACAAGAGAAAAATGGTTCTTAATGAGGCTATAAAATCCTACGGCACCTACAGAGTTGATGTTAAGCTCTACAACGGAATCGTTGGTAAGGTTAATGTTTTGGTAATCGAAAAATAATAGAGAGGAAAGCATAAATATGCCGCAGTTAACAGACGAATTCGGCAGACGAACGCCCTTTTCACTTGAAGCGGAGCAAGCTGTTTTAGGCTCTATTCTTATTGATCCCGAAGCGTTCACAACCCTGCCGCAGTATATTTCATCTGACGATTTTTATCTGCAGGAGCACAAAGAGATTTATGCCGCAATGCAGGCTCTCTTTCTTGCAAACAATTCAATAGATCCCGTAACCCTTATAGATAACCTTGTAAAACAGGGAGTTTATGACATTGAAAAGAGCACTCAGTATATCCGCCTTATAGCAGAGATAGTACCAAGTGCCGCAAACATAAGGGAATACGCAAAAATAGTTAAGGACAAATCAAAGCTCCGTCAGCTTATAGAGCAATGTAAGGAAATAACCGATAATGCATATTCCGCACAGGATGAAGCATCAATGATAATCGGAGATGCGGAGCAGCGCATTTTCTCACTTGCCCAGGATAACACCCAGCGTTCCTTTGCTCATATCAAGGATGTTTTGGTTGATACTCTCGGTCAGATAAAGACTGTTGCCACTGAGGGTGTTGGAGCAATGACCGTACCCACCGGATTCACCGGAGTAGACAATCTGCTTGTTGGTATGGGTAAAAGTGATATGGTGCTTATAGGTGCGCGTCCCGGTATGGGTAAGACCTCCTTTGCTCTTAATATCGCAACCATGGCAGCACAGCGCTTCCGCAATGAGGGAAGTGACAAATCTGTTTGTGTTTTCTCCCTTGAAATGTCCAACGAACAGCTTGTACAGCGTGTACTTTCAAGTGAAGCAATGGTAGACAGTAAAAATCTGCGTTCGGGCAATCTGACACCTGAAGAATGGACCAAGCTTGCCGAAACCGCTTCTATCCTTGCCGACCTTAATATACTTGTAGACGATACAACAGGTATGACCATAACCGGAATGAAGGCAAAGCTTCGCCGTGAAAAGAATGTTGGCATGGTGGTTATAGACTATCTTCAGCTTATGCAGAGCGACCGTAAGATAGATAACCGCGTTAATGAGATCGGTGATATTTCAAGAAACTTAAAAATAATGGCAAAGGAATTCAATGTTCCCGTTATCTGCTGTGCGCAGCTCTCCAGAGGTCCTGAAGGCCGTACAGATAAAACCCCCATGCTTTCCGACCTTCGTGATTCGGGAGCGATCGAGCAGGACGCGGATATCGTTATGTTCCTTTACCGTGAAGAATATTACAACAAGGAAAAAAATGCAAACACCGCCTCAGTAATAATTGCCAAAAACCGTCACGGCGGTGTTGGCAGTGTAGATGTTGGCTGGATAGGCAAGTTCACCAAGTTTACCACCTTAACGAACATGGAGGCTCCGCCGTTCTGATGCTTTGCAAAAAGATTAGAAGCTTTATAAAAAAATACGGCATGCCGGATAACACCGAAAAAATTGCCGTTGCCTTTTCCGGAGGGGCAGATTCCCTTGCCCTTCTCCACTTTCTGAAAAATGAAGGCTATAATATTTCTGCCATTCATATCAACCACGGTATAAGGGGAGATGAGGCAGACGGTGACGAGGATTTCTGCCGCGATTTTTGCCAAAAAAACTCTATTCCCTTTTACTGTTCCCGTGTAAATGTACCGGGAGCCGCAAAGGAAATGGGGATCGGTCTTGAAGAAGCTGCAAGAAAAATCCGTTACGGTGAAATTGAAAGAATAATAAAGGAAGAATCAATAAATACCGTTGCCACGGCACACCATGCCGATGACAATATGGAGACCTTGATTTTCAATATAACAAGAGGTTCATCCCTGAAAGGGGCGAGAGCTATTCCTCCCGTAAGGGGCCGTTATATAAGACCTTTAATTGAATGTACAAGAGAGGAAATAACCGAATATTGCGAAAAAAACTCTCTTGAATATGTTACCGATTCCACTAATCTTTCAACAGACTACACAAGAAATTTTATCCGCCATAAAATAAGCCCCTTGATAAAGCAGATAAATCCGGATGCCCCCGGTGCATTTTCAAGATTCTGCGCCTCGGCAAGAAGAGACGAGGATTTTATACAGGGCATGGCGGCAAAGCTTCCCGAAAACATAAAAAGAAGCGAGCTTTCTTCGCTTCATCCCGCACTGCTTACAAGGTATATATACCGTGAAGCCGATAAATTCGGTGTTACACCCTCACAGAAAGCCGCAGAACTTCTCATTTCCGCCATACGTATGGGAAATGAATACAAGGTTGTTGATATGGGGTATAATTTAAAGGCAGTTTGTGACAGGGATACTCTCCGTTTTGAAAAAGAGTCCTTCTGCAAAGAGGAACAAAAGGAGCTTGTACTTCAGATGGGTGAAAACGATCTGTTTGAAATGGGAAAGCTGTATTTAACCGATGATGAGGAAATTTTTAAAGAATTTTGCAATATTTACAAAATATCCTCACACACGCGTCTTTGTTATGATAAAATAAAAGGCAATCTTTACATAAGATGCCGTAAAAACGGAGACCGTTACCGCTACGGCGGTATAACAAGAAGCCTTAAAAAGCTGCTTTGTGAAAAAAAACTCAGCGTTATGCAAAGGGATATGCTCCCGATAGTATGCGATGAGTCAGGTATAGCATGGGTGCCTTCTTTCCCCGTAAGAGATGATCTTAAAGTAAAGGAAGAAAAAATAAAAATATTTATAGGATATGCAGGAAAAGAAAATGATATTGAACAATGATATTGAAAAAATACTTATAAGCGAAGAACAGATACAAGAAACTGTTAAAAGAATTGCCGGAGAAATAGACCGCGATTACGCAAAAACCGGTAAGAAGCTCCTTTTACTTTGTATTTTAAAGGGCTCGGTTGTATTCATAGGCGATCTTATGAAACATATAACCATTCCCGTAGAAATAGATTTTATGAAGGTATCCAGCTACGGAAGAAGCACAAAGACACAGGGAACAATAAACATATTGCTGGATCTTTACCGTACAGACCTTCCCGACACCGATATTCTTATAATAGAAGATATCATAGACAGCGGCAAAACTCTTTCATATCTGGTTGATTACCTTAAACTCAAGGGAGCAAATTCGGTGCGCACCTGCACACTTCTTGACAAGCCCGAAAGACGCGAGGTTGATTTCACACCCGATTACTGCGGAATAATAGTTCCGGATGAATTTGTTGTTGGCTACGGACTTGACTATGCAGAGCAATACCGCGCATTACCCTATGTTGGTATTCTCAAACCCATGGTATACACAAAATAACTCTCTTGCTGTAAAGGCAGAGAAAATTCATATTAAAAATTATATTTCTGCATATTATAATTCAGGATATATTTTAACGGAGATTTAAGATGAAGAAAAAAGGTAATATAAAAGTACTGATATTTTATCTTGTTATTATCACCGTAACGGTATTTCTGGTTGGTTCCATGCTTGGAGATTCAACCAAGGAAGAGCTTGTTTACAGTGATATAAAAACAATGTTTGAAAAGGGAGAGATCAAGAGCTTTGAGATAGATAAAAACAATCTTCTCAAATTCACCACTCAGGACGGTGAAGAAAAGGAATTCCGCCTTATCTCCCTGAAAATATTCTATAACGATCTTAACGATACAATACAAAAACAGCTTAAAAACGGTACAATCGAGGAATACAACTACATCGAGCCTACAAATATTCCCTGGTGGGTTTCTTTACTTCCTTATGCCGTTATCATAATATTTTTGGTGGTGCTGTGGATACTGCTGCTTCGTCAGGCAAACGGAAAGGGCGGAAAGATCAATTCCTTTGGAAGAGCAAGAGCCAAGCTGGCATCGGATACAAAAAACAAGGTTACATTTAAGGATGTAGCAGGTGCGGATGAAGAAAAAGAAGAAATGAAGGAATTTGTAGACTTCCTCCGCGATCCCAAAAAATTTATCAAATTAGGTGCAAAAATACCCCACGGTGCCTTGCTTGTAGGCCCTCCCGGTACGGGTAAGACCTTGCTTGCCAAGGCAGTAGCAGGTGAAGCGGGTGTACCCTTCTACTCAATTTCAGGTTCTGATTTTGTGGAAATGTATGTTGGTGTGGGTGCAAGCCGCGTGCGTGACCTTTTTGAAACAGCGCGCAAGAGCCCTGCAAGTATTATATTTATTGATGAAATTGATGCCGTGGGCAGACACAGAGGTGCAGGCCTTGGCGGCGGCCATGATGAAAGAGAACAAACCCTCAATCAGCTTCTGGTTGAAATGGATGGCTTTGGCAGTCATGACGGTGTTATAGTTCTTGCCGCAACCAACCGCCCCGATATTCTTGACCCCGCGCTTCTGCGTCCCGGTCGTTTTGACCGTCAGATCACCGTAAATTACCCCGATCTCAAGGGCAGAGAAGAAATTCTTCTTGTTCATGCAAAAAATAAGCCCTTCAGCTCCGAGGTTGATTTCAACAAGGTGGCACAAACCACATCCGGCTTTACAGGTGCCGATCTTGCAAATCTTCTTAACGAAGCGGCACTTCTTGCCGCAAGAAAAAACAAGCTCCTTATCGGAATGGACGATATAAGCGAAGCAACTCTTAAAATAATGGTTGGCCCGCAGAAAAAATCCATGAAGATAAAGCCTGAAGAAAAGCGTAAGACCGCTTATCACGAAGCAGGCCATGCAATTCTTGCATACCTTCTCCCTACCGTTGATCCGGTTACTCAGATCTCGGTTATCCCCAGCGGCAGAGCTTTGGGTTATACTCTTACTCCGCCCACCGAGGATAAGTACAGCGTTTATAAAAAGGGGCTTAAGGAAGAGATCACCATGCTTCTTGGCGGCCGTGTTGCCGAAAAGATAATTTTTGACGATATTTCAGGCGGTGCTTCAAACGATATCCAGCGCGCCACCGAAATTGCCCGTAAGATGGTTACAAAGCTCGGTATGAGCGAAAAGTTAGGTCCTATAGTATTCGGTTCAAGCAATTCAAATGACGAAGTATTCTTAGGCAGAGATTTTTCCAACAGCCGTAATTACTCGGAAACAATTGCAACTCAGATAGATGAAGAGATCCATGCAATAGTTAATGAGGCATATGAGCTTGCCGAAAAGCTTTTGCGCGAAAACATTGATAAAATGCACTTCATTGCAGAATTCTTAGTTAAGTATGAAACTATGGATGATAAGCAGTTTGAAACAGCAATGAAGGAGGCAGAGCCTACAGAAGAAATGCTTTGCGAAATAGCTCAGCAGCGCGCACAGCAACTTAAAGAGGAAAATGAAAAGCGTGCAAAAGAGGAAGAGGAGCTCAGAAAAACTCATAAATCTCCCGAACCCGAAGCCGTAGCTACAGATGATGAAGCTACCATTCCTGTTCACGATATCTATCCCGATGATAAAAAACAATAATAATTGATATAAGGGGCCGCTTTTTTGCGGTCCCTTATTGACATTCGTATAAAATAAAGGTATTATATAAATAATATATTTCTATTGTGAGGGAAACCATGAAAAAATTAACTGCAATACTTATAGGTGCGGGAAACCGCGGTGAAACCTATACAAACATTATGAGAAGACAGATGCCTGAAAAATTTCAGGTAGTAGCAGTTGCGGAGCCTATAGAGGACCGCCGTAATTACATAAAAGAAAAGCACAAGCTTTCGGATGACATGTGTTTTTCTGATTGGGCTCCCCTTTTGGAAAAGGGAAAAATAGCTGATTTTGCGGTTATCGCAACCATGGACAGAGTTCATTATGCTCCCGCCATTGCAGCAATTGAGGCAGGCTATGACCTTCTTCTTGAAAAGCCTATTGCACCTACCTACGAGGAATGTAAGGGTATTACCGAGGCAGCCGAAAAACACGGCAGAAAGGTAGTTATCTGTACAGTTCTCCGTTATACCGATATCTTCAACACCATAAAGGCGCAGATAGATGCAGGTGCTTTGGGAGATATCATGTCTATCAACCATGAAGAAGGCGTTGGTAATATCCATCAAACCCATAGCTTTGTAAGAGGTAACTGGGGTAATGCAGAACGCAGCTCTGATATGCTTTTGCAAAAATCCTGCCATGATATAGATATCCTCACATGGCTTATCGGCAAAAAATGTCTCAAGGTTCAGTCCTTCGGCAATCTTTCCTTCTTCACAGAAAAGAATGCTCCGAAGGGTGCTCCCGATTACTGTATAGACGGTTGCCCCAAGCAGGAAACCTGCCCCTACTATGCTCCTAAGCTTTATCTTGACGATAAAGACAATTATTGGTTCCGTTCCACCTCTACCCATAAGGTTGAACCTACCGATGAGGATGTTGAATATGCTCTTCGTAACACTCAGTACGGTAAATGTGTTTACAAGTGTGACAACAATGTTGTTGACCATCAGGTAGTAAGCATGCTTTATGAGGATGATATTGCGGTTACCTTTACCATGAATGCATTCAACCGCGGCGGAAGATTCATTCATATTATGGGTACAAAGGGCGATCTCCATGCCGCAATGGACGGCTCCAGCCCCATAACCGTATATGACTTTGAAACTAAGGAAAAGGTTACTGTAGAGGTAAAAGCGCGTGACGGTATTCAGGGCGGTCACGGCGGCGGCGACACAGGTATTCTTGACGATCTTTACGCATACTTCACAGGCTCTTATGACGGAAAGAGCGTTCCCGAAATACGCGAATCCTACTATAGCCATCAGATAGTGTTTGCAATTGAAGAGGCAAGAAGAACCGGAACAGTTGTAGATGTAGATGAATTCATCAAAAACAATAACTAAATAATAAAAACCAAGTTCGTTTAGAACTTGGTTTTTATTACTTTAAGAAAGAGTAACTCTTTCAATTTTTTCAACCTTACCGGTGGAGGTATTAAGGCAGAAAAGAACACCGTTTAACCTCACATCATTTTCCGCAAGCTCAAAACGGGTTGGAAGCTTTGTTGTAAGCTTATGGATTATACATTCTGTCTTAACTCCCAGAATTCCGTCATGGGCTCCCGTCATACCGATATCGGTAATATAACCGCTTCCCAGGGGAAGTATCTGCTCATCCGCTGTGGGAATATGGGTATGGGTACCGTAAATACAGTTGATTCTGCCGTCAAAATACCGTGCAAGTGCATATTTTTCGCTGGTTGTTTCCGCATGGATATCAAGAACAGCAAAATCATAATTGCCCTCTTCTCTTTTCAGTACCCTTTCAACGGCATTAAAGGGACAGTCCAAAGGCTCTGAAAAAACAATTCCCATAACATTTATTACAAGCACTCTGTACCCCCTTGCTTCAGCTATGGTGTAGCCGCTACCCGAATTCTGTCCGGGGTAATTACAGGGGCGGATTATTCTTTGTCTTGTATATAAAAAATCGCGCAGATCCTTTTTCTGCCAGATATGGTTTCCGCCTGTTATAACATCGGCTCCTGCCTCAAGTATAGCCTCTGCATCCGCACGGCAAAGACCGTTACCCACACTTGCGTTTTCACCGTTAACAAGGGTAAGGTCAATATGCTCCTTTGAAATATAATTGCGTAAGTTTTTTGAAAGATATTCAAGCCCCAAAGGGCCAACAACATCTCCTACTGCCAATATCTTCATCTTTTTACTTTCTATTATAAAATTTAAAGAATAAGCACCTGAATTTCAGGTGCTTATTTTTTGTTAATTCATAGTTAATTAAATAAAATATATGAAACGGTTTTCCGTATAAATATCGTCATAGTTTTATATTAATTATCTATATGTAATCAAAATAAGTTGCCTTATTTTGCGTAATCAACGGCTCTGCTCTCTCGGATAACATTGATCTTTATCTGTCCGGGATATTCAAGCTCTGCCTCAATCTTCTTTACGATCTCACGGGCAACAAGCACCATCTGATCGTCATTAACTTCATCAGGCTTAACCATGATTCTGATTTCGCGGCCTGCCTGAATAGCAAAGGATTTTTCAATGCCGTCAAAGCTGGTGGCGATCTCTTCAAGCTTCTGAAGTCTCTTAATATAATTTTCAAGATCCTCGCGTCTTGCGCCGGGTCTTGCAGCGGATATTGCATCAGCCGCCTGAACTATCATAGCAATGAGAGTTCTGGGTTCAACATCTCCGTGATGAGCTTCTATTGCATGAAGCACATCCTTGTTTTCTTTATACTTTCTTACTACATCAATACCAAGCTGAACGTGTGAACCTTCATGTTCACCGGTAAGAGCCTTACCAATATCATGTAAAAGACCTGCACGCTTTGCAAGAGTACTGTCTATTCCCAATTCGTCTGCAATAATGCCGGAAAGGAATGCAACCTCGATAGAATGAGCAAGAACATTCTGACCGTAGCTGGTGCGGTATCTGAGTCGGCCAAGCAATTTAACAAGCTCGTTATTGATACCGTGGATACCTGTTTCAAAGATTGCCTTGTCACCCGCCTGCTTGATAGAAGCGTCAACCTCTTTCTTTGCCTTTTCAACCATTTCCTCAATGCGGGCAGGATGAATACGGCCGTCTGAGATAAGCTTTTCAAGTGAGATCCTTGCAACCTCTCGTCTAACGGGATCAAAGCTGGATAAGGTAATTGCTTCAGGTGTGTCATCAATAATAAGATCTACACCCGTAAGGGTTTCAATAGCTCTGATATTTCTACCTTCACGACCGATGATTCTACCCTTCATATCATCGTTAGGAAGGTTAACAACAGAAACTGTGGTTTCGGAAACATGATCTGCTGCACAACGCTGGATAGCAAGAGAAATGATGTGTCTTGCCTTATCGTCTGCCTCTTCCTTGAGCTGGCTTTCGATCTCAACGATCTTCATTGCCGCCTCATGCTTAACCTCTTCCTCGATTCTTCCCAAAAGCTCGTCCTTGGCTTCCTGAACGGTATAGCCGGATATCTTCTGGAGAACTTCAAGCTCTTTTACCTTGAGAGCTTCAATTTCTTCACCGAGTTCTGTGTTCTCTTTGATCTTCTTGTTTAAAGTTTCTTCCTTCTTTTCGAGATTTTCAAGCTTACGGTCAAGAGTTTCTTCTCTCTGGGAAACACGGTTTTCCATACGGGAAACCTCTTTACGGCGTTCCTTGAGCTCACGCTCAGACTCGTTTTTGTTTCTTAAAATCTCTTCCTTTGCTTCAAGTAAGGCTTCCTTTTTCTTGGTTTCAGCGAGTTTTTCGCCTTCTTCCACGATCTTCTTAGCCTGTGCTTCTGCGCTGCCTATCTCTGCTTCCGCCACCTTTTTACGGTAGAGAATGCCGATAAGTACGCCAAGTACCAAAGCAACTGCGAAGGATACTAAACCAACAATAAGTTCCGGTAGCATAGTACACCTCCAATATTAAATTTTCAAAGTATTGTTATAAACCGTCTTTTGACGAACAATTCAAAACAAAATACATATATTATTTTATAATAATTTTTTATATATGTCAATAGAAAATAGAATAAAGTGAACAAAATGTTATACATTTTTTTGAAAATTTATGAATATTTTGAAGATAAAGGTAGTGTTTCCTAAAATTTATCAATGAAAAATCGGTTGGGATATGATAAAATACAAAAAAGAAAACAAAGAAAGGTGATATAGTGGAAAAAGATAAAGTGATAAATAAATACAGTATGTTTATATTACATACGGGAACATTGCTATGCATTTCGGTATGCATTGCAATCTACTTCTATTGTATTGATAAAATACCGCAAAATGCACTTGATATGGCAAAAGCCCTGCAAATGATCGAATGTGTTGTAAGAAGTGCGTTTCTGATGTTCTCCTCTGCATTTTTTCTTGACCTGTACACAAAATACCGCAATGTAGCAAAATGATTTTTGAATAATAAAATAATAGTGGTAAATATTGTCGCAAATTTATCGGCAAACAATTTACCAAAACTGTTTAAAATGCTCCGGGCTGTGGAAAAATTATATTGTAATAAAACAAAACGGAGTGTGAAAAAAGTGAATGTAAAACGCGGTGAAATATATTATGCAGACCTCAGTCCCGTGGTAGGAAGTGAGCAGGGAGGCTTACGGCCTGTACTTATTGTACAAAATGATGTAGGCAACCGCTATAGTCCCACGGTTATAGCAGCAGCAATAACCAGCCGTATGTCCAAAAACAAATTACCAACTCATATAGATGTAAGATGCTCGGTTAGCGGTGATGTAGGGCTTGCCTGTGATTCGGTTATCCTCTTGGAACAGGTGCGAACCATAGATAAAAAAAGACTGAAGGAAAAAATCGGCAGGCTTGATGATGATATGATGATAAAGGTAAATGAAGCCTTGAGCGTAAGCTTTGGCTTGGGTGTACCCGATAATGCATATACAGTTCCGCCAATTGTAACCGCATAAAAAAGAAAAAGGGACCTTTCGGTCCCTTTTATACTTCAAAAATTCCGTCCTTATCAACCTTTTTCCAATCAACATTCAAAACCTTAACGGTTTTGGTGCGCAGTCTTTCGGTTGTTTGATAAATATAGCCTTCCTCTATCATTTGGCGAAGGACATTTGTTACCTTTTCCTTATCGGCATCATTGTATTTAGACACCGCTTCAACGGTAGGCCAGAAAGCAGGACGCTGCTTTTTCTTTTTGCCTTGGCTTACCTCGGCAAGTCTTTTGAGATTACGGAGGATCATTCTGTAATATTCAAGATTCTCTGCATTTTTTGTAGGTATTTCTATTACCCAGGACGCCGAATTTTTAAGCTGATTGCTTATTGCATCTCTTACACCGTAAATTCCAACATTCTTACCTAATTTGATACATAGGAAGCTTACAACCGATGAAAAATGTCCGTCTCCGGAAAAGATAATAAAGGTATCAATATCGTTACCTGTCATTGCTCTTTGATAGATATGGTCGAGCATGATAAAATCGGTGTAATCCTTTTTGTGGCGGGGGGAAACGTTCTGTGTTTCGATAACAAAATTGGTTACCTCGCGGATACGGGGTATTTCCGCGCGCAGGGCAGGGTGTGAAAAGTCCCCGAAAAAACAAACCTCTGTAACATTGTATTTCCCCGACATTTCTGTATACCAGCCCTTGATATCAGGCTTTCTTTCATACATTTTTGTCATTGATATATACCAATGCTCAAAATCAACAAAAACCACCGCTTTAGGCTTTATGCTTACAGGCGTCATTTTTTTGAAAAGTGAGTCAAACAGTCCTATTTTTTTCTCCTCCTTTCTTTAAATTTCACTTAATCTATTTGATTATACTATACTTTTTAAATAAAATCAACAGATAAAAATATTTACATATAGTTTTTTTTGGTGTATAATATATTCAAATACTAAAATAAGGAAATAAAAATGAAAAAATTATTGGTTATCGACGGAAACTCAATACTTAACAGAGCCTTTTACGGTATCCGCCCCCTTTCGGCAAAGGACGGATTGCCCACAAATGCTCTTTACGGCATGGCAAATATACTTTTGGGGAAATTGGAGCAATACAAGCCGGACTACGCAGCGGTAGCTTTTGATTTAAAGGCACCCACCTTCCGCCATAAGGAATACTCTCTTTACAAGGCAAACCGCCACGGTATGCCGGATGAACTTGCGCAGCAGCTTCCCTATGCCAAGCAGCTTTGCGATGCTTTAGGTATGAAGGCAGTAAGCCTTGAAGGCTATGAGGCAGACGATATCTTGGGAACCTTTGCACAAATGGCTTCAAATGCGGATTGCTTTTGTTATATTTTAACCGGAGACCGTGACTCCTTACAGCTTATAAACGGTAACACCAATATACTTCTTGCAACCAATAACGATACCCTTACCTTTGATAATAAAGCATTTTTTGAAAAATACGGTGTAAGTGCGGATCTTTTTGTTGATGTTAAGGCACTTATGGGAGATTCCTCAGACAATATTCCCGGAGTTGCGGGAATAGGAGAAAAAACCGCCCTCAAGCTTATTGCCGAATATCACGATCTTGAAAATCTTTACGAAAAATTTGAGGATTCGAATCTTACAAAGAGTGTAAAAGCAAAGCTGAGAGATGGAAAGGATAATGCATATCTTTCCCGTTTCCTTGCAAAAATAAACACACAGGTTCCCCTTGAGCTCTCCCTTGAGGATATATCCTACAACGGATTTAAAACAAAGGAGCTTTCTGAGCTTTTAACGCGTCTTGAATTCTCTGCAATGCTTTCAAAATTAAATCTTACCTCCGAATCCGCATGCCTTACCTGTGAGTGTGAGGAATCTGCGGATCCCGCTTCGGTTATGGGAAGCGGAAAATGGGCTCTTACTCTTGACACCGAAAAAATATATATTTCCAACGGCGAAAAAACCTATTTTTCGCAGCTTGAAAAGGATATACTTGAAAATATATTCACAGGCGAAGCAAAAATTTGCGTCTTTGATTCAAAATCAATGCGCCACACCCTTTACGGTATGGGAATAAATGCAGAAAATATCGTTTTTGATGTTATGCTTTGCGCCTATGTGTTGAATGCATCCGAAAGAATGTATAAGGTTCAGGATGTTGCGCTATCCTATCTTGGAACAACCTTTGAGGATAAAGGTGCAGAGGCATCGGCAATTTTCAGGCTTTGGGATGAGCTTGAAAAAAATATGGATGAAGCCGAAAGAAAGCTTTATTACGAAATAGAATTTCCTTTGGCAAAGGTGCTTTGCGATATGGAAAGAACAGGCTTTAAGGTTGATATAGAGGGCTTAAAGGACTATAACCGCAAGCTTACCGAAAGTCTGAATGAATTAGAACAGGAAATATATGAGCTTGCCACAAAAAAATTTAATATAAATTCACCCAAGCAGCTTGGAGAAATTCTTTTTGAGGTGCTTGAATTACCTACTTTCAAAAAGACAAAAAGCGGCTATTCCACCAATGCGGAGGTTCTTGAAAAGCTGCGTCCCTATCATCCGATAATTGATAAAATTTTAGAATACCGTCAGGTAGCAAAGCTGAATTCCACCTACGCGGTAGGACTTTTGAATGTAGCCGATGAAAATGGAAGAGTTCATACCACATTCAATCAGACCATTACCGCAACAGGCCGTCTCTCCTCCACCGAACCCAATCTGCAGAACATTCCCGTAAGAACAGCCCTTGGAAGAGAGCTGCGCAAATATTTTATACCGGTTGATAATAATCATGTGCTTATTGATGCAGACTATTCACAGATAGAGCTGCGCCTGTTGGCGGAGATTTCGGGAGACGAAACTATGACAGAGGCATTTAACCTCGGCGTGGATATCCACACCTTAACCGCTTCTCAGGTTTTCAGAGTATTTCCCGAAGCGGTTACAGATGAATTGCGTAAACGCGCAAAGGCAGTAAACTTCGGTATAGTTTACGGCATTGGCGATTACTCACTTGCTATGGATATAGGAGTTACCAAAAAACGCGCAGCTGAATATATAAGAGGTTATCTTGACACCTATCCGGGTATAGACAGTTATCTCAAAAATGTAGTTGAGGATGCAAGAGAAAAAGGATTTGTTACCACCCTTATGGGAAGAAAGCGTTACATTCCGGAGCTTACATCCCAGAAGAAAACTCTGGTAAAATTCGGAGAAAGAGTAGCCATGAACAGTCCTATTCAGGGAACGGCTGCGGATATAATTAAAATTGCAATGATCAATACTGCAGCCCGCCTTGAAAAAGAGCTTCCCGATTGCAAACTTATACTTCAGGTACATGATGAACTTATAGTTGAAGCATCTCTGCAGGATGCCGATAAGGCAATGGAGATACTTATATATGAAATGGAAAATGCCTATAAAACCAAGGTACCCTTATCGGTTGAAGCACATATCGGCTCAAGCTGGTATGAAGCAAAATAGTTCCGTTGTCCTTCACCGCACCTATAATAACAGAAAAAGCTTGTTGACAGATCTATCAACAAGCTCTCTGATGGTTAATCGCAGTTTCTGTTACAGCTTCTGTTTTTCATAAAGAAATACAAAGCCAATGAGCCTGCCGCCATACCCATAGCAATTGCAAGCAGCTTCCATAAAGGGGTATAGCAATCTCTGTGCATAGAAACAGATTTTATGGGGTGGTCAAGCTCTCCCTTTTTAGCTATAGACATTCTTGCATCTATTCTGCGGTCAAGCACAAGATCCTTTGCTTCATACATCTTGTCCTTGGCTTCGCAGAGCATATCCTTCATACACATCATAATTATCACCTCACAGATATTTTTTGTTTTTTAAATTTTTTTATTCGGAAAGGAGTGATACAATCAATGGCAGAATTAACTCTTAATTCCCCCGTAAGGTATTTGAATTCGGTAGGCGAAAAAAGGGCACAGACTCTTGCCAATATGGGTATTTTTACGGTTAAAGACCTTTTGTATCATTTTCCGAGGGCATATCAGCACAGGGGAAAAATAAATCTTTTGTGCAATGCCTATGACGGTGAGGTGGGAGCATTTGTTTTAACAGTGGCTTCACAGCCGCACACCGCAACCTTGAAGGGCAGAATGACCATGACAAAATTTTCTGCCGTAGACGAAAGCGGAAAATGCAATATAACCTTTTTTAACCAAAATTATGTTTCAAAAATTTTTAATGTAGGTGACAGCTTCAGATTCTGGGGAAAGATACAGCGCAAAGCAAATATGATATCTATGGCGTCTCCTGCATTTGAACCCTGGTTTGAGGATAAACCCCTGCCCGATTTTTACCCCATATATCCTCTTTCGGGTAATCTTACCCAAAAATATATGGCAAAGATCATCTCAGGTGCAATAAATATTCTTGAAAAAAACGGAATCGGAGATATATTGCCTCAAAAATTAGTAAATGAACATTCTATAATATCCGCAAAGGGTGCATTAAAGGCAATACATAACCCCCAAAGCTATGCCATGCTTGAAAGTGCAAGAAAACGCTTTATGTGGGAGGAATTATACACCTTTGCCCTTGCCATATCCATGTCCAAGCAAAAAAACAGAGAGGCACATGCCCCAATTTTTCAAAAGACAGATCTTAGTGAATTTTATTCGGTTTTCCCCTTTTCACCAACCAATGCCCAGCGCAGAGTAATAGAGGAAACACAAAGGGATATGACCGACAAAAAGGGAATAGGAATGTCCCGTCTTATATGCGGAGATGTGGGAAGCGGAAAAACCTTATGCGCTGCAGCTGCCATGTATATGGCGGTAAAAAACGGATATCAGGCAGCACTTATGGCTCCTACAGAGATTCTTGCAACCCAGCATTACAATGATCTTGGAGTAATATTTGCAAAACTCGGCATACGCTGTGAATTATTATGCGGCTCAAGTACCGCCGCACAAAAAAGAGTTATAAAAAACGGACTTAAAAAGGGAGAGATCAACTGCATAATCGGTACCCATGCCCTTTTAACAAAGGATGTGGAGTTCAGCAATCCCGGACTTATAATAACCGATGAACAGCACCGTTTCGGAGTTATGCAAAGGGCATGTCTCGGAGATAAGGGAAAGGGTGCGCATATTCTGGTTATGAGTGCAACTCCCATTCCCCGTACCCTTGCCCTTATAATGTACGGAGATCTTGATCTTTCATACATAGACGAAATGCCCCCCGGCAGAAAAAAGGTTTCAACCTTCACCGTAGACGAAAGCTACCGTCAAAGAATGAACGGCTTTATAGAAAAGCAGGCTGCAGAGGGAAGGCAGACCTATATAGTTTGCCCTGCCATAGAAGCGGAGGAGGACGAGGGGCTTGTTGGCATGGATTTTGAACCCGAAAAGGAAAAAGCTCTGCAAAAGCTGAAAAATGCCACCGGATATGCAGACAATCTGCAAAAGCTCATGCCTGATCTTAGAATAAGCCTGATGCACGGCAAAATGAAGGCAAAGGAAAAGGACGAGGTAATGCAGAGCTTTGCACGGGGAGAAATAGATGTGCTTGTTTCAACCACGGTTATAGAGGTTGGAGTAAATGTACCCAATGCAACTCTTATGATAGTGGAAAATGCGGAACGCTTCGGTCTTTCCCAGCTTCATCAGTTAAGGGGCAGAGTTGGCCGCGGACAGTATAAATCCTGGTGCATTCTGGTTTCGGATGCCAAGGGGCAAAATGCCGTATCCCGTTTAAAGGTGATGACCGAAACAAATGACGGTCTTGAAATTGCCAAGCGTGATCTTGAATTACGCGGCCCCGGAGATTTCATGCCGGACAGAGAGGGTGTTGCCCGTCAAAGCGGCGGCTTTGAATTTAAGGTTGCCTCCCTCTGCGATAACACAGCCGACCTTGAATCCGCCTTTGAATATGCCCTTGACACACTTAAATCAGATCCAAGGCTGCAAAAACCCGAAAATTATGCTGTAAAGCGAGTTGTTGAAGGTTATTTTGGCATAATTAGTAATGCTGTTAATTAAGAATTTACTTTTTTATCATGAAAAGCTGTAAATCGGTTTGCTATAATGGATAGTAAGCAGATTTACAGCTATATTTTTACAGAAAGGATATACGGCAAAAAATGAAAAAAGTCCTTATTTTATTGCTGTGTTTAACCATATTTATATGCTCCTGCGGCAAGGAGGATATGAAATTAAAAACCAAGATCCTTGATCCGGAAAAAATTGAGCTTGGCGGATATCAATCGGAAAACGGAAATTGGTATGTAGATGAGGAAAATCCTCTTATAACAATTGCGGAATATGAACGCAAAACAGAGCTTTCCAACAAAAAAACCGATACCTCTTATATGAAGCTCCCCCATGTAAATGTGGATCTTGAAGGAGCAAAGTCTGTATCCGCCCATATTAAAGCGGATTACACAGAAAAATACGAATCCTTTTTCAAAAAACCCGATGACCGTATCGTAAAGGTCGATTACAGCTATGAAATAGCACAGGATACAATTGCTATCCTTATTTCCGAGGAGGTTACAACTCCCAAGGAAAGCGGCACCATAACATATGTATACTACTATGATATTCTTGTAGATTCCGAAGAAAGCATAAGCACATATGCAGGTATCTGCGGTTCGTCGCTTTATGAAATAATGGAAGGCCTTATTGAAACCGATTGGGCAAAGGATTATCTTACCGTAACAGGTTTTGAGCCCAACGATTCCTGTATAACTGCCCTTACCTTTAACCCTGAGGATGAAACCTTTGATGTATACTGTATAAATACAGACGGTATATCTCAAACAGTTGTAACCGTTACACCGGTAGAGCAGGAAATAGATTTTTCCCAATTCCAGCCTTCAGAGCAATGATAGGAGATAAAAATGACTACCCAAAACAATAAATTAAAATTAAATATTAAGCTTACGGTATATATTTTCCTTGCCGTAGCCCTTGTTTTCACCGGTATACGGTCTTATCTTCTCTGCACAAGCTATGAAATAACTGTCCACCGTTTTGAAACAGGAGCAGTTCTCCCCGAAATATTAAACTATCTTCTTTTTGCCTATGTCTGCATCAGTCTGCTTCTTTTTGCAGCGGTTAAAAAGAACTCTTTGCCAAATACTCTCGGCAAAACAAATATAGTAACATCATTTTTTGCGGCAATAACAGGTGTTTTCAGTATTGCATCGGGAATTTACTCTATAAATTCCACAATACTCAATAATGCTTCCACATCAAATCAAACAGCCTTTGCAACTCGGGATATACCCATAAATAAGGCATTGCTTTTCGGCAAAATACAGGCAGTTCTTTCAATAGCCGTATTTATCTACTTTATTTTTACCGCATTTTCAAAGGAAAAGCACACAAAAATCAAAACAATATTCGGTATATTCAGCATAGTATGGCATGTAATGTTCATAATGGCTATCTATTTCGATATGAACACTCCCCTTAACGCTCCCGTTAAAGTTCTTTTCCAATTTGCCTGCATGGCATCCATGTTTTATATTATTTATGAAATACGCTTCTTAACAGGTATTGGAAAACCCAGACTTTATGTTCCCGTATCATTGATTGCGGTAACCTTCCTTTGTATCTCAAGTACATCAATGCTTGCGGGTAAGCTTTGCGGTACGGTAACCGTAGGAATTCTTGACACCCTGCTCTGCTTACAGCAGTTAGCCGCCGCAGGATATATTCTTGCAAGACTTGTAACCTATATCAAGGATACAAACAAGGTTCCCATGTTTGAAAAGGAAGAACCCAAAGCGCAAAGCGATAACACAGAAGAAAGTTTAAAAGCAACCGAAATAACCGAAGAAAAAATATAAGGAGTAAATTATGCAGGATCTTGACCTTTTAGTAAATCTTTACAATCTCCCCAATGACGAGGATCCCACAAAGGCTATGGCAGAAAAGGGAGTATTCATAAGAAGAGCAATTGCCCCCGATAAAACAGAAATTTTAGACTTTATCCGTACAGAATTTTCACAGGGCTGGGCAGACGAAGCTGAAAAAGCAATATTCAACTATCCTTCCTCCTGCTATATTGCTGTTATGGATCACAAGGTTGTTGGATTTGCCTGCTATGATTCCACGGCTCTCGGATATTACGGTCCCTTGGGTGTTGCTAAATCCGCAAGAAAGCTGGGCATTGGTTCCGCACTTACAACCAAGTGCCTTCTTGCAATGAGAGAAAAGGGCTATGGCTATATTATCATCAATGCAGGTCCCGTTGACTATTACATAAAGCAGCTTAATGCAATAGTAATAGGCGATCATAAGGGTGTTTATTCCAATCTCATCTGTAACTGAGGTAAGCTATGACAGGTAAAGAGAGATTTGTTAAAATATACAGTGAAAATATAAAACGCGAAGGGGCAGACAAGCTGCTCGACCACCTTTGTTCCCCTTCAAGTGACTTTTTCTCCGCACCCGCCAGCGCAAGATACCACTGTGCATATCCGGGCGGTCTCTGCGAGCACAGTATTAATGTTTATGATTGCCTTAAAGCATATCTTGACCGCCAAAGAGTAAAGGATGTATACGGTCTTGAATATTCTGAGGAAACAATTGCAATAGTGGCACTTCTCCATGACCTTTGTAAAACCAATGTATACAAGCCGGGATTCAGAAATGTAAAGGACGAAAACGGAGTTTGGCAAAAGGTTCCAAGCTATGATTTTGAAGATAAGCTCCCCTACGGCCACGGCGAAAAATCGGTCTATATTGCATCAGGATTTATGCGCCTTACCCGTGATGAAGCATTTGCGATCCGCTACCACATGGGATTTTCGGGAACAGAAGATCCCCGTACGGTTGGTGAAGCATTAAAGCTCTTCCCCCTTGCCTTTGCTTTAATGACCGCAGATATGGAAGCATCGTATTTTCTTGAAAAATAAGAAATATTTTAAATCCACCCGCAAAAACGGGTGGATTATTTATATGTAACTAATTTGTTAACTAATTAAAAATAAATTGCATTTATAAACTTAATTATGGTAGAATATTATCGAAAATACATTTGGAAGGTGAATTTTATGGATAACCAATATTACAATCAAAATTATCAGCCTACTCCCACACCGCCGCCACCTCCACCTCCACCTCAAAAACAGAGTAACGGTGCGGCAACTGCATCTCTTATTTGCGGTATCATTTGTTATTTCTGCTGTAACCCTTTTTACTTGCTCTCTTTAACAGCAATTGTATTGGGTATAATAGGTATGTCGGGAGATAAGCCCAACAAAGGTATGGCAGTTGCAGGAATGATCCTCGGTGTAGTATCAATTGCTGTTTGTGTAATTGTTGATATTTGTTTACTTCCTATTACTTTCGGTTTATCATTCCTTATCTGATTCAAAATATATGCAAACAAAAAAGGGACTGTATTTTTTGTACAGTCCCTTTATTATTTTACTTTAATTTTATCATTGCCTGACGGTCCGTTTGAGTTAGCGGTGTGACAATAATTCCATACTCAAACTTTATATATATATTATATCACAAAATCCGCCCTTTGTCAAAGGTACCCTCAGAATTATTTTGAAGGATCAAGATAAGGCCAGTAAGCAACAAAATAATTTATACCCGACCATACGGTTATAATAACCGAAAGCGCAAGGAAAACATAGCTTACGATATTATTTGTAATGCTTTTGAGAGTAACGGGTTCAAGTATAAGAACTATCATTGTAATTATCTGAAGAACGGTTTTAACCTTACCCATCCAGTTTGCTGCAATAACAACATTACCTGCATCCGAAACAACAAGACGCATTGATGTAACCGCAAGCTCACGGAGAAGGATGAGGAAAAAGCTTATCGCAAAAAGCTTTGTGTAAAGCTCACCTCGCTGGGAAGCTACTGCAAGAAGCGCAATAAATCCACCGAGAACCATAACCTTATCCGCCAGAGGATCAAGGAATTTACCAAAGTTTGTAACAAGATTGTATTTACGGGCAATTTTGCCGTCCAACATATCGGTAAGTGCGGTTAAAATAAATATCACCGTTGCCACTATTGCGGAAACAAGCTCCCCGAAAACGGGAAAAATGATAAAGAACATAAAAAACGGAATCATTATTACGCGAAGAAGTGTAAGCTTATTTGGAAGATTCAATTTCATACTAATGCCTCTCCTATTAAATCGTAGTCTAAAATATCGGTTATTTCAACCTTAACAAAATTTCCTATAGGGATCTTTGTATCCGAGGTAAAATATATTTTACCGTCTATTTCCGGAGCATCCATATAGCTTCTGCCGAAATGAGCCTCTGAAACGGGATCAAAGCCTTCACAAAGAACGGTAAGTATTTTCCCCAACTGCTTTTGGTTGAACTCTGCACTTATACTCATCTGCTTACGCATGAGCATATCAGCACGGTCTGCTTTTTCTTGCTCCTCCAACTGATTCGGAAGATCAAAGGCAGGTGTATTTTCTTCACGGGAATAGGGAAATGCACCGAACCGTTCAAATTTTGCTTCGCCGATAAACTCACAAAGCTCCTCAAACTGCTCATTTGTTTCACCCGGAAATCCTGCTATTGCCGTAGAACGGATAACAATACCGGGAACACCCTTGCGTAAACGCTCTATGGCATCCTTTATTACAGCAGAACCGCCGTGACGGTTCATTCGGCGCAGAACCTCGTCATTGATATGCTGAACCGGCATATCAATATATTTTACAACCTTATCGTTGTTTGCAATTTCGCAAACAAGCTCGTCTGTGATCTTATCGGGGTAGCAATAGAGGATACGCAGCCACGGAATTTCGGTTTCTTTAGCAAGCCTGTGCAAAAGCTCTGCCAATTTATACTCGCCGTAGATATCCTCACCGTAACGGGTGGTATCCTGAGCAACAATAACAAGCTCTTTTATGTCAAGACCTTCAAGATCCTTTGCTTCCGCAATGATATCCTCCATTTTGCGGCTGCGGAAAGAACCTCTTATACCGGGAATTGCACAGTAAGTACAGCGATTGTCACAACCCTCTGCAATTTTAATATATGCAAAATTCTGTGTAGTTACAATTCTGTCTCCGCCAAGAGTTAGCTCGTCCTCGGTTTTAAAGGAAGTGAATTTAACCTTTCGCTTATTTTCAACAGCTCTTACGCATTTAACAATATCATGAATAGAATTAACACCTAAAAGTGCATCTACTTCGGGAAGGCTTTCAAGAATTTCTTCACGGTATCGCTCTGCAAGGCAACCGGTTACAATAATTCCTTTAAGATTTCTGTTTTCCTTGAGCCAGGCAACATCTAAAATGTTGTCTATGGCTTCTTTTTTTGCACTTTCAATAAAAGCACAGGTATTTACAATAATAATATCCGCTTCATAATCCTCTGCAACTATCCCATAACCTGCCTCCACAAGCTCGCGGAGCATAATTTCGGTATCAAGTTGATTCTTGGGACATCCAAGGGAAATGAAGCCTATTTTTGCTTTACTCATTTTCTTCGCTTTCCGTTTTATAAATTTTAAATGCCTCTTTTATTTCATCCCCCGAAAAACCGTAACGCAAAAGAGCAATGTAAAGCTTATTTACATCCGAATAATTCTTCTTTGTTTGCCTGATTCTTTTTGCGCAGTTTTTTGGAAAATCTATCTCGGAAAAATCCGCTTGGGCAATATCACTTTTTTTAAATCCCTTTACATAAAGATCCTGAACAATTCTCTTTTTTCCGTAGAGCTTTGTGTTTGCAAGGGAATAAACTGCCATTTCAAGATGACGCTTTTCGTTCAGGTATCCCATTTTTTTTGCATACCCAACAGCAAAATCTCTTTCATCCTCATTAAAGCCCTTTCTTGTGAGCTTTTCACGCAGTTTTTTTTCGGTATTGTCTGCATAGCCTAAGATATTCAAGGCAGAACGCGCTGCCTTTTCCATACCCTTGGTAATTTCTTTACTCATCTAAACTGAAATCTCCCGCAAGGGTAATTTCGAAATCATCGTCATCGGCATCAAGGATATTTTCGGCAGATTCTACGGCTGTGCCATCCTTCATAGCAGCCTTTACCTTCTCTTCAAGCTCTGCCATGAGAGCAGGATCGGAATCAAACAAAGCCTTAACCTTTTCTTTTCCCTGACCGATTCTTTCACCGTTATAGGAGAACCATGAACCGCTTTTTTCAACTATTTCAAATTCAAGGGCAAGATCTATAACCTCTCCTGCCTTATTGATTCCCTTACCGTAAAGAATATCGAATTCCGCAGCTCTGAAGGGAGGAGCAACCTTGTTTTTAACAACCTTACACTTAATGTGATTACCCTTTACCTCTGTTCCTTCCTTTAAGGTTTCAGCCTTACGGATATCAATACGAACAGATGAATAGAATTTAAGCGCACGGCCGCCGGGAGTAACCTCCGGGTTTCCGTACAAAACTCCAACCTTTTCACGGAGCTGGTTTATAAAAATAAGTATACAGTTTGTTTTTGCAATAGCACCCGAAAGCTTACGAAGTGCCTGAGACATAAGGCGCGCCTGCAAGCCCACATGGCTTGAACCCATAGCACCTTCAATTTCCTGCTGAGGAACCAATGCCGCAACAGAGTCTACAACTATAACATCAATGGCACCGCTTCGTACAAGAGCCTCCGTTATTTCAAGAGCCTGCTCACCGCTGTCCGGCTGGGATACCAAAAGATCGTCAATATCAACTCCAAGTGCCTTTGCATAAACGGGATCAAGAGCATGCTCCGCATCTATAAAAGCACCTGAACCGCCAACCTTCTGTACCTCTGCTATGCAGTGAAGTGCAACGGTGGTCTTACCCGAAGATTCGGGACCGTAAATTTCAATGATTCTTCCGCGGGGAAGGCCGCCGATACCCAATGCCATATCAAGGGTAAACGAGCCTGTTGAAACCGCGCTGACTTCCATATTGGTATTTTCACCAAGGCGCATAATTGCACCCTGACCGTATTCCTTGGTAATATTGGCAATAGTTTTTTCTAACGCCTTTTTTCTTTCCTTTTCGTCCTCAATAACCGTTACGGTCTGAGGCTTTTTAGAAGCCTTTGCCATATATAGATTCTCCTTTATTATTTTAAGAAATTTTTAGTATGTGGGACCGTCAAATCTCCATCCGTCCTTTTGCTTAATAAGGGTAAGGGATATCTCAATTTCGGAACCGTCAAAAAGCTTTTGCTTTGCAGTAATATAAAGCTCATTATATTTTGCTCCCGTAACCTTAACACTTTTGGGATCAATTTTGTTTTCGCCTATATTTTCAAAGGCAGTATGAGTAATATTTACAAGAAGCTCACCGTTGTCATTATCCATATATCTCTGGTAGAGCATAAAGCTTGAATCCTCACGGTCTCCTTCAAAGAGTATTTTTTTAAGATCACCCTCTATATAACGGGAACTGTATACACGGGAAACCGCTTTCAGAATATCCTCTGTATTTTCATAACCTGCGCTTTTATCCGCAAGGCGGTATTGGGGACCGCTTACCGTTTCCAATATACCCGTTTGACCTTCGGCTACATCAACACCCTTGCCCCAGATAATTTCGTTTACCTTTTCGGCTTCGGGCAAAAGCTCTTCAACAACCTTTGAAGCCTCACTGTCCGACAGTTTGTTTTTTGATCTCACAAACAAAGTGATTCCCCCTGCTATGATCCCCAATGCGAGGATCACGGCAACGGTAATAATAATTTTTTTAGTTATTGCTTTCTTCATTTGCTTCTACGGTTTCCTCTGTTACCTCGGAAAGTTCCTCGGTTTCGTCTGTGTCCTTAATTTCTTCCTCTTCTTCCTTTGCAACCTTTGCAAAGTTAACTATTCTGGTTTCCGCAGCGGTTCTCATAACTATAACACCGCCTGCAGTTCTTGAATATACGGGAATATCGGATACGGGAATACGGATCATTGTGCCTTCACTTGTGATCATCATGATATCTTCTTCCTCATCAATAGCACAGATACCGCAAAGATCACCTGTTTTATCCGAAAGCTTATGACAGCATACACCCTTTGTACCTCTGTTATGCGCAGAGAAATCATCAAATTCGCATCTCTTACCAAAGCCCTTTTCGGTGATGGTGAGAAGCTTTTTATCTTCCTCTACAATTGCAACACCCTTTACATAGTCATCCTTTGTAAGCTTAATACCGCGAACACCGTGTGCGGTTCTTCCCATAACTCTTGCTGCAGATTCATGGAAACGCGCGGCATAACCCTTGCTTGTTGCAATGATAATTTCGTTTTCACCGGTAGTGTGGGCAACAAATACAAGCTCATCATCCTCATCAAGACTCAATGCCCGTTTACCGCCCTTACGCTGATATTCGTATTCGGAAAGATCGGTCCTCTTGATAACACCGTTACGGGTTACCATTGTAAGGTATTCTCCAGCCTTGAATTCAGCAATGGAGAGAATTGCCGTTACCTTTTCACCCTCATCCATTTCAAGGATATTAACAATGTTAGTACCCTTTGCAGTTCTTCCTGCTTCGGGTATCTGATAAGCCTTTTTAA
>JAFYPJ010000117.1 GCA_017547545.1 Clostridia bacterium
AAGGTGTAGTTCCAAGCTTCGAGGTACCAACCCATGAAGTTGTAACCTTCGAGAGATGCGGTAGGATATGCGGGCATAATGTCTACATATTCATCGCCTGTATTGAAGTAGTAGTAGTTTTCGAAACCTTCGTCCATCTTACCACCGTCGGGATCGAGTGTAAGGATCCAAGACTTATCTGCGGGCTTATCGGGATCGGGAAGGGGTTCGGGATCAGGAATGTCGGGGATAACAGGTTCTTCGGGAGCTTCTTCCCAAACTGCTACGAAGTAGCAATCTTCGGAAACTGCATAGTAGCCGCCGCCTGTAACATCACCGTCTGTAAGTGTGAAGTTCCACTTTTCAGCGTACCAACCAACAACAACATATCCTTCGAGGATAGCCTGAGGAATGGTTTCGCCAAAGATGTCAGCGTAAAGGTCGCCTGTGTTTACACCGTATTCGGTAGGACCAACCATTTCGCCACCATCGGGATCGAAGTACATTGTCCAATCCTTTCCGGTAGGAACATCGGGTTCGGGTTCTACGGGAGCTTCTACCCAGATTGCTACGAGAGTGCAGTCTTCAGCAAGTGCATAGTAACCTGTTTCATAGTCGCCCTGTGTGAAGGTGTAGTTCCAAGCTTCAAGGTACCAACCATCGATCTTGTAGCCTTCAAGAGATGCGGTGGGGTATGCAGGCATAATGTCTACATAGTGATCACCGGTATTGAAATAATACTTTGTAGAGAAACCTTCATCCATAACGCCGCCGTCAGGATCAAGAGTCATTGTCCAAGACTTATCATCGGGCTTAACATCGGGAGTGGGAGTGGGTTCGGGCTCAACGGGAGCTTCTTCCCAAACTGCTACGAAGTAGCTGTCTTCAGCAACTGCATAGTAGCCGCCGCCGTTAACATCACCGTCTGTAAGGGTGAAGTTGTACTTTTCAAGATACCAACCAACAAGCTTGTAACCTTCGAGGGTTGCCTGAGGAATGGTT
The DNA here is from genome assembly GCA_017547545.1 of Clostridia bacterium. Taxonomy (GTDB): domain Bacteria; phylum Bacillota; class Clostridia; order Oscillospirales; family CAG-272; genus RGIG7300. Next base: position 982 of record JAFYPJ010000117.1, read on the forward strand.
TCACCGAAAATGTCTGCATAGAAATCGCCGGTGTTGATTCCGTATTCGGAAGGACCAACCATTTCGCCGCCATCGGGATCAAAGTACATTGTCCAATCCTTAACAACGGGTTCAGGATCGGGAGTAGGTTCAGGATCAACAGGAGCTTCTTCCCATACTGCTACGAAGGTAACATCTTCGTTAACTGCAAAATAGGATGAAGGGTCCATGTCAAGCCAGTAGTTCCACTTTTCGCAGAACCAACCAACAAGTTTGTAGCCTTCCATTGTAGCTACGGGAGCTTCTTCGCCAAAAATATCAACGTAGAAGTCACCAACGTTTACATCGTAAGTTGCGGGACCTACGAGTTCGCCGCCATCTGCATCAAAAGTGATGGTGTAACTAGCTGCAAAAGTTCCAACCTGGATAAGAGGAAGGAGCATGCAGAGAGTTAACATAACGGCAAGAATCTTCTTTGTGCATTTCATAAGTTCTTTACTCTCCTTTGTAAAATTTTTATAGCACACTGCCAATATTTTAACTCAAAATCTTTGTTTTGTCAATAGTTTGTTTAAAGTTTGTATAAATTCTCTAAAAACAGTTCATAGAATATCTAAAATCAAGTTTTAAGAAACATTTTACTAAACAATTTGCACAAAAATGCACAAAAAATCAACAAAATCGTTACAGATTTTTTCTGTTTTAATTTAAAAGTACCATGAGCAGTTTTCTACCTTATATTATATTATATAATAGCACAATAATATTCCGATTTACTATTGACAAAGCCTCGTAATTATGCTATACTTGTTCCAGTCTTTAAGTTCGGTACAGAGATACCGGCAAGATTTGGTTTAATACAAGCGGTTTTTGTAGTACAATGCCGTATTTGTTGCAGAATTATGTCTTGCCGCAGGGCAAGATTTTTTGTTTCTACAAAAATATAATATAAGGAGGAAAAACAATGCAGATCAAACTTAAAAATGCTTTATGTTTAATTGACGGACAAATTTCCTCCCGTGACATATACATCAAGGATACAAAAGCCTCTTTCGCACCTATGGATGAAGAGGTTCTTTGTGAATTTGATAATTGTATTTTTTCTCCCGGTTTCTTGGATGTTCATGTACATCTGAGAGAGCCGGGTTTTTCTATGAAAGAACGCATAGCCACGGGAACGGCAGCAGCCGCCAGAGGAGGATATACTGATATTTGCAGTATGCCAAACCTTAATCCCGTACCTGATTCTCCAAGCACCCTGAAAACACAAACCGATATAATCGAAAAAGATGCGGTAATCGGTGTTCACCCCTACGGTGCGATAACCAAATGTGAAGCGGGCCTGGAGCTCGCCGATATGGACGGCATGGCCGAAAAGGTCTGCGCCTTTTCGGATGACGGCAGAGGTGTTCAAAATGATGAGATGATGAAGGCGGCAATGCTTAAAGCAAAGTCTTTGGGCAAAATAATCGCTGCGCATTGTGAAGACAATTCCCTGCTTTTCGGAGGATACATCAATTCCTGTGCTTATCAAAGAGCCAACGGACACAAAGGTATATCCAATGAAAGTGAATATAAACAGATAGAAAGAGATCTTAACCTTGTACGGGAAACGGGATGTGATTACCATGTGTGTCACATTTCAACCAAAGAAAGCGTAGATCTTATAAGAAAGGCGAAAGCAGAAGGTTTACCCGTTACCTGTGAAACAGGGCCTCATTATCTTGTGCTTTGTGATGAAGATCTGCAGGAGGATGCAAGATTCAAAATGAATCCGCCGCTGCGCAGCCGCGAGGACATGATGGCTTTGCGCCAAGGTATTGCAGACGGTACAATAGATATGATAGCAACCGACCACGCTCCTCATACCACCGAGGAAAAGTCATTGGGACTTGAAAAGAGTCCTATGGGCATAACGGGAATTGAAACAGCCTTTGCTATTATGTATACAGAGCTTGTTCAAAAAGGAATCATAACAATGGAAAAACTTCTTGAGCTTATGATAACCAATCCCCGTAAGCGTTTTGGAATACCGCCCAAGGAGGGCAGCTTTACGGTTTTATCTACAGAAAGAAAATACACTATAGATCCCAACACCTTCCTTTCAATGGGTAAGATAACACCCTTTGCGGGAAAAGAGGTTTGCGGAGAATGCTTAATGACAGTATATAACAGGAGGTTAGTATGGCAATCAAATATGATAGAAAGATAGTGACCGAGGACGGTCAGGAGTATTACGGCTTCGGATTTGGAGACACCACCAAGGAAGCAATGTGCGAGCTTTTGCTCAATACTGCAATGGTTGGTTATCAGGAGGTTATTTCCGATCCCGGTTACACCGACGATATGGTTCTTATGACCTATCCCCTTATAGGTAACTACGGTATTGCTGAAGAAGATTTTGAAACAAAGACTCCCACAATCGGCGGTCTTATAGTACGCGAATATAACGATTCGCCCTCTAACTTCAGATATACTAAAACTCTTTCAGAAATCCTTGAAGAAAATCACATTCCCGCAATTGCCGGAATTGACACCCGTATGCTTACCCGTAAGATCAGAGATAACGGAAGTTGCAAGGTTTATATCTGCGATGCAGACAAGCCCACAGAAGAAGCAATTGAATATATGAATACCCACGATCTCCCCTGTGATGCGGTTGCAAGAGTAAGCTGCAAAAAGAGATGGTATTCAAGAACCTTTAATCCAAAATATAATGTTGTTGTTGTAGACTGCGGAACCAAGCTCAGTGTTGTTAAAGAGCTTAATGCAAGAGGCTGTAATGTAACAGTTGTTCCCTACAACATGGAAGCAAGAATAATTGAGGGTATGAATCCCGACGGTATTATAATTTCCGACGGACCCGGCAACCCTGCCGATGTACCCGTTGTTATAGATCTTATCAAGGAACTCAAGGGTAAATATCCAATGTTTGGTATATCCCTCGGCTTTGAGCTTATATGCATGGCTTACGGTGCTAAATGCTATAAGATGAAGTTCGGACACGGCGGCGGAAGCCATCCCGTAAGAAACCTTGCCAATAACCGCGTAGATGTAGTTAATCAGATCCACTCTTATACAGTAGATCCCGAAAGCATCAACGGAACTTTACTTACAGTTACGCACAAGAATGTAATAGAAGAAACTATTGCAGGTGTTGAGTGTAAAGAAAACAAGATGTTTGCCGTTCAGTTTGAGGTAGACAACACAGTACGCCCCGAAGGTTGCGAAAACCTTTACGATATGTTTGTAAACATGATGAAGGAGGAGAAGAGAAATGCCTAAGAGAACGGATATAAAGAAGATACTTGTTATCGGTTCAGGTCCTATCGTTATCGGTCAGGCAGCTGAATTTGACTATGCAGGCACTCAAGCTTGCCTTGCTCTTAAAGAAGAGGGCTACGAGGTAATCCTTTGCAACTCCAACCCTGCTACAATTATGACAGACACTACCACAGCAGACAAGGTATATATGGAACCCCTTACCCTTGAATATATTGCAAAGATCCTGCGTTACGAAAGACCTGATGCTATCATTCCCGGTCTTGGCGGACAAACAGGTCTTAACCTTGCTATGCAGCTTGCAAGAAAGGGTATTCTTGATGAATGCCGTGTTCAGCTTCTCGGTACAAAGTGCGAATCTATTGAACGCGCTGAGGACAGAGAGCTCTTCAAGGAGCTTTGCCTTGAATTGGGTGAACCCGTTCTTCCCTCCGATGTTGCAAACACAATTGAAGAAGGTAAGATCATTGCTGAAAAGATCGGTTATCCCGTTGTTCTCCGCCCTGCATTTACCCTTGGCGGTACAGGCGGCGGATTTGCAGACAACGAAGAAGAGCTTGTTGATATAATGAAGAACGCGCTTGCACTTTCTCCTGTTTCTCAGGTTCTTGTTGAAAAGAGTATTAAGGGTTATAAAGAAATAGAATTCGAGGTTATGCGTGACTCCAATGACACCGCAATCACCGTATGTTCTATGGAAAACATTGACCCTGTTGGTATTCATACAGGTGACTCAATAGTTGTAGCTCCCTGCCAGACCTTAACAAGCAAGGAATACCATATTCTCCGAGATTCTGCGCTTAAAATAATACGCGCACTTGAAATAGAAGGCGGCTGTAATGTTCAGTTTGCCCTTGACCCCCAGTCCTTTGACTATTATCTTATCGAGGTTAACCCCCGTGTATCCCGTTCCTCCGCTCTTGCATCAAAGGCAAGCGGATACCCCATTGCAAGAATTACCGCAAAGGTTGCAGTTGGACTTAACCTTGATGAAATCATGCTTTCCACCACACCCGCATGCTTTGAGCCTGCACTTGATTATGTGGTAGCAAAGGTTGCAAGATTCCCCTTTGATAAGTTTGCAACCGCCTCCAACAAGCTTTCCACACAGATGAAGGCTACAGGTGAGGTTATGAGTATCGGACGCACACTTGAAGAATGTCTTCTCAAGGCGGTTCGTTCTCTTGAGATCGGTGTTTGCCACCTCCATATGGCAAAATTCGATGAAATGACTACCGATCAGCTTCTTGACTATATCAAGGACGGCACCGATGACCGTATATTTGCCATCGCTCAGCTTATCCGCCTTGGCACAGACTTAGGCGTGATCTGTGACAAAACACAGATAGATATGCTCTTCCTTGAAAAATATAAAAATATCATAGATTTTGAACATATTCTTACCGCTAATCCCTTTGATTACGATACCATGTACGAAGCAAAGCGTATGGGATTCTCGGATAAGTTTATTTCAAAGGTTTGGAATGCACCCGAACCCGAAATATTCAAGTTCAGAAAAGATAATTCTCTCTTCCCCGTTTACAAGATGATAGATACCTGTGCCGGTGAATATGACGGCTATGTTTCCTATATGTATTCAACCTACGAAAAGGAAAACGAATCTATTGTTACCGATAAAAAGAAGATCGTGGTTTTAGGTTCAGGTCCTATCCGTATCGGTCAGGGTGTAGAATTTGACTACTCCACCGTTCACGCTGTTCAGACTATCAAAAACTCCGGTTATGAAGCTATAATTATCAACAACAATCCCGAAACCGTTTCTACCGACTATACGGTAAGCGATAAGCTCTACTTTGAACCCCTTACCGTTGAAGATGTTATGAATGTCATCGAGCTTGAAAAGCCCCTTGGTGTTGTTGCATCTCTGGGCGGTCAGACTGCTATAAACCTTGCGCAGCCTTTGATGAAGCACGGAGTTAAACTCATCGGTACCGATTTTGAAGCTATAGAACGCGCAGAAAACAGAGACTCCTTTGAAAAGATACTGCATGAACTTGATATTCCTCAGCCTAAAGGCCAGGCGGTTACCGATATTGAAGCCGGCGTAAGAGCTGCAAAAGAGATCGGTTATCCCGTTCTTGTTCGTCCCAGCTATGTTCTTGGCGGACGCGCAATGCAGATAGTTGCAAATGAAGAGGCTCTTCGCACATATCTTAATACTGCCATCAAGCTTGATTCGGATAACCCCGTACTTGTTGACAAATATATCTTTGGCAAGGAGCTTGAGGTTGACGCAGTTTGCGACGGCAAGGATGTATTTGTTCCCGGTATCATGGAGCATGTTGAAAGAACAGGTATCCACTCCGGTGACTCTATCTCGGTATATCCCACCTTCTCGGTTAGTGAAAAGGTTAAACAAACAATTCTTGATTACACAAAGAGACTCGGTCTCGGTATAGGCATAGTTGGTCTTTACAACATCCAGTTCATCGTTGATGCAAATGAATATGTGTATATAATTGAGGTTAATCCCCGTTCCTCAAGAACCGTTCCCTTCCTTTCAAAGGCTACCGGTTGGTCATTAGCCGATATCGGAACAAAGGTTATGCTTGGTGAAACCTTAAAGGATCAGGGCATTGAGGTAGTATACCCCGAAGAAAAGAAGAGATGGTATGTTAAGGTTCCTGCCTTCTCCTTCTCAAAGATCAGAGGTCTTGATGCTTACCTTTCCCCCGAAATGAAGTCTACCGGTGAAGCTATCGGTTATGATGATAAGCTCACCCGTGCCCTTTACAAGGCACTTCAGTCCTCCGGTATGAATGTAGTAAACTACGGCACCATATTTGTAAGTATTTCCGATTCAGACAAGGAAGAGGCTCTTCCTCTTATCCGCCGTTTCTACAACCTCGGTTTCAATATTGAGGCTACCAGCGGTACCGCTACATTCTTAAAAGAAAACGGAATTCGTACCCATGTTATGAAGAAGATAAGTGAGGGTAGTGATGAGATCCTCCGTTCTATCCGACAGGGCCATGTAAACTATGTTATCTCCAGCCGTGATATCAACAAGGATTCCCATACCTCAGACGGTTTTGAAATCCGCCGTTGTGCTGCTGAAAACAATGTTACCATGTTTACTGCTCTTGATACAGTAAGGGTTCTTCTTGATGTACTTGAAGAAACAACCCTCTGCATTTCTACAATAGATTCCTAAGGTGACACTATGAAGCAAGGAATTTACACGATAATTGAAAACAAACCCCTGACAAGCGACATATTTCTTATGCGCTTGCAGGGTGATACATCACCCCTTACCAATCCCGGCCAGTTCATAAACATTGCCATTGAAGGTATGTTTTTGCGCCGTCCCATTTCGGTATGTGATTATAACGAAAAGGAAATTACCATTATATACAAGGTAGTGGGCAAGGGCACCGAAGCTATGAGCAAAATGGCCGCAGGAAAGAACCTTGATGTTCTTTGCGGCTTAGGTAACGGTTTTAATACAGAGCGAGCAGGCGAAAAACCAGTTGTTGTAGGCGGCGGTGTTGGAGTTCCTCCTATGTACGGTGTAGCAAAGGCTCTTATTGAAAAAGGTAAAAAGGTTACCGCAATTTTAGGTTTTAATACCGAAAAGGAAATCTTCTACAAGGAAGAATTTGAGGCCCTTGGCTGCGATGTAAAGATTACTACCGTAGACGGTTCTGTTGGTATAAAGGGCTTTGTTACCAATGCTCTCAGCCAAACAGAATACACAGATTACTGCGCATGCGGTCCCGAACCCATGCTCAAGGCTCTCTACAATGCAACAGATAAGCCGGGACAGCTTTCCTTTGAGGAAAGAATGGGTTGCGGTTTTGGTGCCTGCATGGGATGCAGCTGCAAAACCGTATACGGCAACAAGAGAATTTGCAAGGAAGGTCCCGTACTTGTCAGTGAGGAAATTCTTTGGGATAAGGAGGCTTCCAAATGAAGGATCTAAAGGTTAATCTCTCGGGTTGGGAGCTTGACAACCCCATAATTCCCGCCAGCGGAACATACGGTTTCGGTTATGAATTTGCAGACCTTTACGATATAAATATTTTAGGTTCCTTCTCTTTCAAGGGAACAACAAAGGAAGCCCGTTTCGGTAATCCTACCCCCAGAATTGCGGAATGTTATTCGGGTATGATAAACTCGGTTGGTTTGCAAAACCCCGGTGTTGAAAAGGTTATTGCAGAAGAGCTTCCCAAGATGCGTAAGGTATTTTGCAAAAAGGTTGTTGCCAATGTAAGCGGTTTCTCTGTAGATGATTACAGTTACACCGTTGAAAAATTAAATAATGAAGAAGATATCGGTATTTTTGAGGTGAATATCAGTTGCCCCAATGTTCATAACGGCGGCATGGCATTCGGTACAAGTCCGGAAAACGCAGCTTTGGTAACCAAAGCATGTAAGGCTGTAACCGATAAGCCTGTTTATATCAAGCTTTCACCCAATGTTACGGATATCGTGGCAATTGCAAAGGCATGTGAGGAATCGGGTGCTGACGGTATTTCAATGATAAATACCTTACTTGGAATGCGAATCGATCTTCGTACCAAAAAACCGGTAGTTGCCAATAAAATGGGCGGTTTTTCGGGGCCTGCAATATTCCCCGTTGCCCTTCGCATGATTTATCAGGTTTATGAAGCGGTAAATATTCCGATAATCGGTATGGGCGGTGTTTCAACTGCCGAAGATGTTATTGAAATGATGCTTGCGGGTGCAACTGCAGTGCAGGTAGGTGCTGCAAATCTGGTAAACCCCTATGTTTGCCGTGATATAATCAATGATCTTCCCCGCGTAATGGAAAAGTATAAAATAGAAAAATTATCAGATATAATAGGAGGCGCACACTAATGGGACGAGATGTAATTATTGCATGTGATTTTTCCTCCATGGAAAAAACACTTGAATTTTTAGATAACTTTAAAGAAGAAAAGCCCTATGTTAAAATAGGTATGGAGCTTTACTATGCGGCAGGTGCTGAAATAGTAAGAGAATTAAAGCGCAGAGGTCATAAAATATTCCTTGATCTCAAGCTTCATGATATCCCTAATACAGTAAAGAAATCCATGGCAGTTCTCTCTTCCCTGGATGTTGATATGTGTAACCTCCACGCAAGCGGAACCATTGCTATGATGGAGGCGGCACTTGAAGGTCTTACCCGTCCCGACGGTACCCGTCCTCTTCTTATTGCGGTAACTCAGCTTACTTCTACAAGCCAGGAAAGAATGACAAACGATCTTCTTATAGACAAGCCTATCGACGAAGTTGTTATGCACTATGCAAACAATGCAAAGCTGGCAGGTCTTGACGGTGTTGTTTGCTCACCTCTTGAAGCAAGCAAGGTTAAGGACAGATGCGGTAAGGAATTTTTAACAGTAACCCCCGGTGTAAGATTTGCAGACGGTGATATAGGAGATCAGGTTCGTGTTACCACTCCAGAAAAGGCTAAGGAAATAGGCTCAGACTATATCGTAGTTGGCAGACCTATTACAGCAGCCGAGAATCCCGTTGCTGCATACAGAAGATGTGTAGCCGAATTTGTTGGCTGATAACAACGATATACCAGTTAAAAGAAAGAATAGGAGATAGATTATTATGAATAAGGTAGTAGCGAAAGGTTTACTTTCAATAGGAGCAGTATTTCTTCGTCCCGATGAGCCCTTTACCTGGGCAAGCGGAATCAAGAGCCCCATTTACTGTGATAACAGACTTACATTAACAGCACCTGAGGTTCGTACACTTATCGAAACCTCTCTTGCCCAGAAGGTTAAAGAGCTTTACCCCGAATGTGAAGTTCTTATGGGTACAAGCACCGCAGGTATCGCCCATGCCGCTATTACGGCTCACATGCTTGATATGCCCATGGGATATGTTCGTTCCGGTGCAAAGGATCACGGCAGACAGAACCAGATCGAAGGCAAGCTTCTTCCCGGTCAGAAGGTTGTAGTTATTGAGGACCTTATCTCTACAGGCGGCAGCGTTCTTGAAGTTGTTGATGTGCTTCGCGAAGCAGGCGCGCAGGTTCTTGGTGTTGTTTCTATCTTCACCTACGGCATGCAGAAGGGTATTGACAGAATGGCAGCCGCTAATGTTGTTAATACAAGCCTTACCGATTTTGATACAGTATGTGAGGTTGCAGCCGAAATCGGCTACATCAAGCCTGAAGATATCGAAAGACTCAAAAAATTCCGCGCTAATCCCTCTGATGAAAGCTGGATAGGATAATGAAACATTTAATTGATATTTTGGATTTTTCCACAGACGAAATAGATGCACTTCTTGACAGAGCAGACGATATTATCGCCAATCCGGATAAATACCGTGAGGTGTGCAAGTACAAGAAGTTAGCTACCCTTTTCTTTGAACCCTCCACACGAACCCGACTCTCCTTTGAGTCTGCAATGCTCTCTTTAGGCGGAAGTGTGCTTGGTTTCTCTGAGGCAAAGAGTTCCTCTGCCTCAAAGGGTGAAAGTGTATCCGATACCATACAGGTGGTTTCCTGTTATTCGGATATTATTGCAATGCGCCACCCCAAGGAAGGTGCACCTCTTGTTGCGTCATTCCGCAGTGAAGTGCCTATAATAAATGCCGGTGACGGAGGACACAATCATCCCACACAAACCTTAACAGACCTTCTTACCATTCGCCGTGAAAAGGGCAGACTTGATAATCTCACCGTAGGCTTTTGCGGTGACCTGAAATTCGGAAGAACCGTACATTCCCTTATTTCTGCGCTTTCCAGATATACGGGAATAAAAATTGTTCTTATCTCTCCCGATGAGCTCAAGCTGCCTGCATATATGAAAACAGATGTGCTTGACAAGAACGGTATGGATTATGTTGAAACAACCGATCTTATTGAAGCTATGAAGGATCTTGACATTCTTTACATGACCCGTGTTCAGCAGGAACGCTTCTTCAATGAGGCGGATTATATCCGTTTAAAGGACAGCTATATCCTTACCAAGGATAAAATGGACTATGCAAAGAAAGATATGTGCATCCTTCACCCGCTTCCCCGTGTAAATGAAATATCCACCGAAATAGATGACGATCCCCGTGCATGTTATTTCAAGCAGGTTGCCTGCGGCAGATATGTTCGTATGGCACTTATTATGAAGCTCCTGGAGGTGGAAGCATGAATATAGATTCTATCAAAAACGGTTATGTTATAGACCATATTAAAGCAGGCATGGCCTTGGAGATATTCCGCGTTTTGGAATTGGACAAGCTTGACTGCCCCGTTGCTATAATCAAAAATGCCATAAGCGGTAAAATGGGCAAAAAGGATATCATTAAAATAGATGCAGTTATTGACCTTGATCTTGATGCTCTTGGATATATTGATCCGGACATTACCGTTAACTTTATCAAGAACGGTGTTCTCGTAGAGAAAAAACACCTCGAATTACCCGAACGCATAACAAATGTTATCAAGTGCAAGAATCCTCGTTGTATCACCTCCTGCGAGCAGGAGCTGGATCATGTATTCAAGCTTACTGACCGCGAAAAGAGAGTGTACCGTTGTATCTATTGCGAATCTATGGCTAAACAGAGATAATTGCGAAAAAGGACAGCCTTTATTAACATTTGAGACATTGATTTTGCACTGACTTTGTGATAAAATTACAGAGTAGTGAAAAACGCCTTGTAACTGACGGAAAAGTGGATCAAACCACATGGAAACAAGGTGAATATTATGTCGACCGTCTGGGCAGTCCTGTTCTCAAGATAGGACTGCCTTGTTTGTTTTTTTAAAAAACAAAGCAGATAAAAGATTAAAGAAAAGGATAGAAAGAAATGAAAAAAATTGCTGTAATAATGGGCAGTACAAGTGATATGCCCGTAGTTGAAAAGGCAGTAAATACCTTAAAAGATTTTGGGGTTTCCACCGAAGTGCGTGTAATGAGTGCGCACCGTACACCCGAAGCCGCAAGAGAGTTTGCAATAAATGCAAGAGCAAACGGCTTTGGTGCTATTATCTGTGCAGCAGGCATGGCGGCTCACCTTGCAGGAGCCTTTGCCGCTAACACAACCCTTCCCGTTATTGGTATTCCCGTAAAGGGTCCCAGCTTTGACGGCATGGATGCACTTTTATCTACTGTACAAATGCCTTCCGGCATGCCTGTTGCCACCGTTGCCATAAACGGTGCGGCAAATGCGGCTCTTCTTGCCATTCAGATGCTTGCAATTGAAGATGCCGAGCTTGCAAAGAAGCTCGATGATATGAGGGCAAAAAATACTGCCAAGGTTTACGAGGCAGATAAAGAAATAAACGAAAAATATTCTTTTTAAGATGATAAGGAGATAGATTATGAAGAGTTTTAGCGAAAGCTACAAGGAATCCGGTGTTGATATTACTGCCGGATACCGAGCAGTTGAATTGATGAAATCCCACATTGCAAAAACAATGACAAGCGGTGTGGTTAGTGATATAGGCGGTTTCGGAGGTCTCTTTGAACTTGATGTTAAAGGTATGGAAAGACCTGTGCTTGTAAGCGGTACCGACGGTGTTGGTACTAAGCTCAAGCTTGCATTCCTGATGGACAAGCATGATACGGTTGGTATAGACTGTGTTGCAATGTGCGTAAACGATGTTATCTGCGTTGGCGCAAAGCCCCTTTTCTTCCTTGACTACATTGCTTGCGGCAAAAATGTTCCCGAAAAGATAGCAAATATCGTTTCGGGTATTGCAGAAGGCTGTGTACAGTCCGGTGCTGCTCTCATCGGCGGTGAAACCGCAGAAATGCCCGGATTCTATCCCATTGACGAATATGACCTTGCCGGTTTTACCGTTGGTGTTGTAGACCGTTCCAAGATCGTTGATAAAAACACCGTAACAGAAGGTGATGTTATTATCGCCCTTCCCTCCTCCGGTGTTCACTCAAACGGCTTCTCTCTTGTTCGTAAGGTTTTTGATGTTGAAAACAATGATATAAAGACTCCCGTGGCAGAGCTTGGCGGCAAAAGTGTTGGCGAAACACTCCTTACTCCTACAAAAATATATGTTAAGCCTATGCTTGCTCTTTTTGAAGAGATCAAGGTTAAGGCAGTTTCCCATATCACAGGCGGCGGCTTCTATGAAAATATTCCGAGAAGCTTGCCCGATGGCTACGGCGCAAAAATAAACAAGAGTGCTATCCGTATTCTTCCTATTTTTGACCTTATTGCAAAGGTTGGCAATATACCTGAGCGTGATATGTTCAACACCTTCAATATGGGTGTTGGTATGAGCGTTGTTGTAGCTAAAGAAGACGCTGACAAAGCACTTGAGATCTTACGCGAAAACGGTGAAGATGCATATATCATAGGCGAGACCTATAAGGGTGAAGAGCCTGTAGTGATATGCTGAGAAAAAGTATTTTCGGAGGTCTTGCGGCAGGAGTAATGATAACTCTCGGAGCATCTGTCTATCTCTCCTGTTCCCTGACCGATAACAAAATAGCGGGCGCTGTACTTTTCTCGTTGGCGCTGATGGTAATATGTATGCTTGATATGTACCTCTTTACCGGAAAGATCGGCATGCTACTTGAGAATTTCAATAAGGAAAACACAATTTCTATCGGTATAGGTATTCTTACCAATTACATAAGCGCAACTCTTGGCGGTATGCTCCTTGGATTTGCCAAGCCTGAGCTTTTTGAAAAGGCCAAGGTAATGTGCAAGGATAAGCTGGAAACAGAATGGTATACTGCAATAATTTTGGGAATATTTTGCGGACTACTGATG
>JAFYPJ010000015.1 GCA_017547545.1 Clostridia bacterium
AATTGCAGTTGCTCAAAAAATGGCTCGCACAGGAAATATCACTATAGGCTGCAGAGATTTTTCAAAACCCGATGTTCCCAAAAGAAGCAAACGCGGAAACAAGATAACCCGCAGTGTGTTCCGTTTGTTTTTTGGTATGCGCATAACAGATACGCAAACAGGACTGAGGGCATTTCCCAAATCGGTGCTTAAAGAAATGATAGGTGTTGAGGGCAGCAGATACGAATACGAAACCCAGATGCTTATTTATATGAGCGCAAAGAATATTCCTTTTGAAGAAGTTAAGATCAGCACAGTATATATAGATGACAATAAATCTTCGCATTTCAGGGTAGTTAAAGACAGTATTCGCATATATTCGATAATTTTGAAATATTTACTCAGCTCTGTTACGGCAACGGTTATTGATGAAGGCTTATTCTTTGTATTAAAGCTGTTCACCTTCCTGTCCGTTATACCTATCCCCCTTACTTTTACTGCGGCATTTGTTGCTCGTGCGGTGTCCTCTTTTGTAAATTACCTTATAAATTCAAAGGTGGTTTTCAAGGAGGATGTAAGGAAGAAATCTATTGTTAAGTATTACATTCTTGTGGTAATACAGATCCTTGTATCTGCATTAAGCGTATTTACCGTTGAGAAGATTCTTAGAATAGATTCTGCGGCGTTATCAACGCTTATTAAAGTTATAGTTGATACAATACTTTTCTTCTTCAGCTTCAGAATACAGCATAAATGGGTATTTAATGACGGCAAAAAAGTAAGAACATTAAAGAAAAATAAGGAAAATGAAGATAAAGAAGACATAAAGCCCAAAAAGAAGATATTCAGATGGGTATATCTCGGATTTGTTGTTTTGATGATAGCAATAGCTGCATACTGTATACTTTATGTTCGAGGTCTTTTGATTGAATATGAAGCAAAACAGCCTCAACGCTGTGTTGAAACCGTTATGGCAGAGCTGAAGGATGAATCAAAGAATGCCGATTCCTTCTGGACTACCTACGGTATGGAAAAGATCAAAAGCAGCGATTATGAGATTGATATAGATGTAAGAGAAGAATATCTTTCTCTTTATTCTGCACCCGAAACCGAATATGCATCATCTATCGGAATGGCGGCAGAGGATGAGTTATCATATGTAATCAAAAACGGAGATTTTATTCTTGCAGAAATTTTGTTAAAGGCAAAGGGCCCTGTTAAAACCAAGCTTGCCGTATTTAATTTCCGTGAATGGAAGGTTGCATCGGTAACTCCCGTGTTTAAGCAGAATGATTATACCGTAACACTCCCCGAAGATTTCAGCCTTTGTGTAAACGGACTTTGGCTCTCGGATGATGATGGAGAGAAAAATGACAAAGGTGAAATTAAGTATACCGTTTCGGGAGTTTATCTTGAGCCGGATTTTGTTATAGAGGATCCCAATGGTGAAGAAGCGGAATATGTAGTTAAAAATTTCCGTGTACACCCCGAAATTTATGATTATACCTTAAAGTTACCTTATACGTTAAGTGTAAGAGTAAACGGTGAAAAGAGTGAGGGCGAGGATATTGGCGAAGGAATATTACTCCATGCCATAAGGCAGCTTGATAAGCCTGAGGTAATAATTGATGACCTTTACGGAAACGCGGTAAGCTATGAAGGCGGCGCCCTTGATTTTACCAATACAACACTGCTTGCTTATGACGATTATACCGTTAAGGTAGACGGTATGAGTATTCCAAAGGAAGCAATACGCGAAGGAACCTCAAAAGAATACGAATTTCTTATTGATATAATAGACGATCTTCCAAAACAGACCGAATACAGTATAGCTATATTAAAGGCAAATGCAGATATTGATGTAACTGACGGTAACGGTAAAAAGATAGAGCTTGAAAAGGGAAAAAGCTATTATGATCTTACCGAAGAAATGACGGGCGAGGATGAAGTTCCCGAAGAGGTAAGTGACGAGATAGATGTTCTTTCTGTAGCACAAAAGTGGAGCCTGTTCATGAGTAATGACTATGATTTTTCATCACTCAAGAGTTATATGCTTCCCGATTCATATCAGTATGAGGTTGCGGCAAAGTATGCATCAAGCGTAGACCGTACCTTCTTCTCAGGACATACTCTGTTAAATCCGGCATTTACCGATACAAGTGTAAGTAATTTTGTATGGATAACTGAGGATAGCTTTTCGGTTGAAATAAGTCTTGTTAAGCATATGCGTCTTAACAGCGGAGATTATGTAGACGATGAAATGAATGACCGTTTCTACTTTGCAAAAAGCGGTGGAAAGTGGTTACTCTGTGGAATGAAGGAGGTAACCGAAAATGAGTAAAAGAAGAAAAAATTCGGTAGGAAAAAAGATACTTTTCGGTTTTCTTAAATTCCTTGCATTATTAGGAACCTTACTTGCAACTATAATTCTAATTCTTTACATATCCCTTTCAATGATCTGTTCAGACAGTTATCCCGCGGCGCAGAGGGTGTTTGTTACAACCTTCCTTGAAACGGGCAAGTTCAAATTTATGGCATCTCTCTTCCTTTCTCCTGAGGAAATTCAGGAAATAGTGGATGAAAACTCAATGCAGGCATTTAATGTGGAGGTCGATACCGAGCTTATTCAGATAGGTTCAAGCGGCACCGTTGATGCCTTAGGTGAAAAAAAGGAAGAGGAGCAAAAGGATATAGAGGTTATTGAGGTAAGCGGAGGAACTTATAGCGGAACCATGCTTATAGTAAAGGATCCTTCAAGAGTGAGCCTTGCAACAATTTATCCCTGGAAGGATGTAGGTGTTACCCTTGATCAGCTTGTAAATGATAACGGCGCGGTTGCGGGTATCAATGGCGGTCTTTATGATTCGTCAAACAACACAGGCGGCAGACCTTACGGTGTAATTGTGTCAAACGGTGAAATACAGCTTAACCAGCCACAGCAGTTTGCGGGCCTTGTGCTGGTAGGCTTTACAGAGGACCATATCCTTCAGATAATAGACATTTCTCAAATGAGCGCAAAGGATGTTGAAAACCTTGTTGCAACCAAAAAGATCCGTGATGCAGTGACCTTCCAGGAGGAAGCAAGTGATGCAAACAATCACTTTGTTCAGCTCATAATAAACAATGAGGTAAGAGAAGTAAACGGTTTGGGAAGCGGACTGAATCCCAGAACAGCCATAGGTCAGCGTGCAGACGGATCGGTGTTGATGTTTGTAACCGACGGACGGGGAAAATCAGGGCATCTCGGAGCTTCCAGCGGTGATCTTATAGCAGTAATGCAGGAATTTGGCGCAGTTAATGCCGCAAATCTTGACGGCGGCAGCTCCTCTTGTATGTACTATAACGGGGAATATTTAAGAACAAGTGTAACATTCTATTACACAAATTCATCCTGGAAACTTCCGGCAGGATTTGTTGTTAAATGATTTAATTAAGGCGGAATTCGCAGTAGCGAATTCCGCCTTTTTTTTATATATAGAAATTACTGTATTTCGCGTAGTAAATCAGATTGAAAAAGGGTGTAAGCTCATGCACTTTATGGCCGCCAAAAATATTATACAATATATTTTATAAAAAAGCAAGGGAAATGTAAAAATAATATTACCAAAAT
>JAFYPJ010000118.1 GCA_017547545.1 Clostridia bacterium
GAATTTTTATTTAACATGTAGACGTCTTTTTACTATTTAATCAATAACTTAAATAAGACGATAACGTCTTTGAGTTTTAATGTCCATAAACACAGGAGTTTTTGGACTTGTTGTATCAATTATTATTTTGGCACTCACATCGCTCGGTGTAGGTGCAAATGCAGCAGTTGTATGCCAAAAATCCGATGCCATGTTAAGCTGCATTGACTCTATATATAATATAAATGAAGAAAATATTGGCGACAATATAAAAAAACTAATACTTTTATGGGAAGATGCAGAAACATTGCTCTCTATCTGCGCCAATCGCAAAGATCTCGGAGAAATAGAACATTTACTAACACAATTAACCGTTGCTTATTATGAAAACGATGAGTATCAGCTCATATTCACTTGCAGTTCCCTTGTAGACATAATAAATGAAATCCGTGACACACAGATTTTTGACCTTAAAACCATACTTTAATTCTTGACTTTTTTCTTCATTTATTATATAGTTGTAGTATACTGTAAAAAGAAAGGTGAAAACAATGAATTACTATCCCATGACAATCGCAGGGGTAAAAAGAGAACTTCCGCTCTGCCCCGTAACAAACGATCTTTATATAGGTGCATTTGTTATTTTCGGCGATCAGGAGCTCACCTGTGCCTGTGCCGATGCACTTTTGAAAAAAGCACCCGAATATGATTATCTTATCACCGCGGAAGCTAAAGGTATTCCCCTTATTCACGAAATGGCGCGCCAACACGGAGATAAAAAATATTTCCTTGCAAGAAAGAAGCCTAAGCTTTATATGACCGGTGTTTTTGAAGTAACCGTACGCTCTATCACCACCGAAGGGGAACAGAAGCTCTACCTCGATACAGCAGATGCCGAACTTATGAAGGGCAAGCGCATACTTATTGTAGATGATGTTATTTCAACAGGAGAAAGTCTTTTAGCAATTGAACAGCTTGTTGAAAAAGCAGGCGGTAATATAATAGGCAAAATGTGTATTCTTGCCGAAGGTGATGCAATAGACAGAGAAGATATTACATATCTTGAACCCCTTCCGCTTTTCAATCCCGATGGAACTATCAAGGAGTAGCTATGAATGTTTGGCATGATATAAACCCTGAAAGAATAAACCCTGATGATTTTATCTGTGTTATTGAAATTTCAAAGGGAAGTAAAAAGAAATACGAGTTGGATAAAGAAACGGGCTTTATAATTCTGGACAGAATATTACATACCTCTACCCATTATCCTGCCAATTACGGTTTTATTCCGCGAACCTACGGTGATGACGGAGATCCTCTGGATGTGTTGTTGCTCTGCTCACAGGACCTTGAACCTTTAACTTTGGCAAGAGCTTATCCGATAGGTGTTATTACAATGCTTGACGGTAGACGGAATGATGAAAAGATAATTGCAATCCCCATGGGTGATCCTACATATAATTCATATACCGATATAGATCAGTTGCCTCCCCATATATTCAATGAAATGAAGCATTTCTTTGAGGTATATAAAAACCTTGAGCATAAAGATACCGCGGTAAATGAGGTTATGGGAAGAAATAAAGCAATAGAAGTTATTGAAGCTGCAATAACTAACTATAAAAAAGTATTTGCATAAGAAAAAAACGTGTTGAAAACCAACACGTTTTTTTCTTTATCCACAGTATTTCATGATTATATTTGCCGCCTGGGATCTTGTTGCCGTATCCTTTGGCATAAGCTTATTTGCCGAACCGTTTACAATACTGTTCTTCACCGCCCAGGAAACAGCATCCTTTGCCCAATCGGAAACTAAAGAAAAATCGGTATAATCCGAAAGTACGCTGTGATCCTTGAATACAGAGCCGCTTTCTTTATACAGATGATACTTATAAAGCATTACACAGAGCTGTTCTCTTGTAAGCTTATCAGAGGGACTGAAGGTTGTTTCTGAGGTTCCCAGAACCACTTCGTTTTTGTATGCCCAGCAAAGATAGGTATAATAATATGCATCGTCGGTAATATCGGTAAATGGAATATCACCGTTGCAGGAAATTACTCCCGCATCCTTCTCATACAATCTTCCTATTATTGTTACAAATTCTCCTCTTGTAAGTTCTTTATTGGGAGCATAGCTATCCTTGGAGACACCCATCATGATCTTTTGACTGTAGCAGTATTTAACAGCGTCATAATACCACTGGTCATCTGCCACATCATTAAAAGGATTTATCCAGAGTTTATCGTTATAGCTGAATTTGATCTCGACCTTTTTTAAGCCGTCCTTTTCAAGCTCAAGAGTATATTCAACAATATCACCCATCAATGGCATTGGTTTTTGATTTACCGAAATATAGGATATGGCATAACCTTTGTTTGCAGTAATGGTTATTTTCACCTTTTCCTGAATAATTTCGTAATCTGCTTTGCCGCCTTCTCCCGTTTTCAGTTCAAAACCGTCGGGAGAAATATTGCTCTTCCAAACAGCATAAAGAGTGACCGATTCATCCTTGGTATATTTATCTCCGGGTTGATATACTACCTCACCCTCCGAAGTTATTGCCCATCCCATAAAGGTATGTCCGTTGTAAACCGGTATTTTTTCTGAAAGAATAAGATCTTTTTCTTTGGTTTTTGTTTGTGTCTCAGGTGCAGAGTTCCCCCCATTTGCATTGTATGTAACAGTAAAAACTTCGGATTTTTCCCACACTGCATACAATGTTACAGAGCTTTCAAGTGTAAATGCATCTCCTGCCTTATACTCTGCACTCCCAAGGGAGTCAAGCGACCATCCAAGGAAGGTATAACCTTCTCTTACCGGTATCTTTCCAGTAATTATAAGTTCCTTACCCTTTTCTTTTATCTGTGGATCAGGGGCATTTGTTCCGCCATTGGCATCAAAGCTTACCGTATAATTTGTTGAATTGGTGGTGTTCCATACCGCATACAGAGTAATATCGCTGTTTTTGTTGTAAACATCTCCCGCTGCAAACTGTATGGAATTATCCTTTGAGGATGACCATCCTGCAAATTCAAAACCGTCTTTTATAGGCTTTTGCGTAGTTATGGTAAGAGGTACATCAGGAAATTTGAACTGTGATGCAGGAGCATTGGTTCCGCCGTTGGCATCAAAACTCACTTCATACACAAAACGGCAATAGCTGAGTGCTACCCATCCGGTGTTCCCGTTATACTCTGCCTTACCCCAATTATTTTCGTTAATTTCTGTTATTTCAAGAAGGGTATTTTTAGGTAACAGCTCATAGGCACTTGAACTTGTATCCGGCTTTGATCTGAAATTCAACCAGGCAGTATCAACGATATATTTACCTAACACATATTCGCTGCCGGCGGTATTATTTTCATATTGAGGCGTTGCAAATCCAAGGATATAGTCGGAACCAAGAGTATATACAACCGAATGTACCTTATCCGAGCTGTTTCCTTCATAAACATAAAGCTTATTTGCCTGAACCTTATAAACAACACCCTCATGAGTTGAATCGAACGCACCGGAGGAGGTTTTATGCCCAAAGAAAACTATATCTCCGCGCTTTGGTGTATCCTTCCCGCCATAATAACTGCTGTATGTAAACTGTTCACGGTTTATAAACCATTGCATACCTATATCACAGTTGGCGTGTTTTGGAATTACACTTGTTTTCACCCCTGCCTGATCTGCGCACCATGAAATAAATATAGCGCACCAGGGACTATCGTTCATCCCATACCATTCACCGTACTTGGTTCGGTCATTATTTCCCTGTACTGTGCCTTCAAGACTGCCTTCCATATATCCTAACTGGGTTTCTATTACAGCAATGAAGTCTTCGCAACTGTTTGAAGTATTAATATGTGTATTTTCAAATGCAGCTTTCATCACTAAAGCCGATGCCGTAAAAACAACTGTTGTAATGATACAGCAAAAAATCAGTTTAAATTTCTTTTTCATTTTTCAGTTTCCAATTAAGGTTTGTCTATAACCATTTGCATATAATCAAGCTCCTCAAAACCGAATTTTCGGTAGAGAGCCACCGCTTTTTCATTTGTTCTTGTTGCTTCAAGACGAATACGCCTTACATCGTCTTTTACAAGAGATACGGCAAAATCAAGGAATTCATGTCCGATACCTTTTCCCCTGTATTCCTCACAAACAAAGATCTCTTCTATAAATATTGATCTGCCTCCTACTTCGGGAGCAAAGGAGTAGGAAAGCTCTGCATAACCAACAATATTTTCTTCATTTTCAAATATATAGCCTTCAAGAAAAGGACTTTGACTTATCATTTCATCAAATGTTCTTTCCAGCACCTTGGGATCTACCTTGTGCAACACTCCCGGACCGGAATAAAAATCATTTGCCATTATCATGAAGATCTCTCTGTCTTTTTCTTCAAATTTTCTCATCTTCATTTTTTATTTCCTCCTTTAAAGCATCCGATTCCTTTATGAAAGCTGTTTTGCTGATTTCAAATACAGCAAAAACGGCAAAGGGTAAAACTGCACAAAGAACCCAATGTGAAGTTCCCAATACTGCCACATCAAACAACCTTCCAATGGGCTTTATCAATGCAGTTAACAGAATTACAAGAACTGATATTCCCGCCTGATAGCCTATAAATCGGTTAAGCTTTGAAAAATCTTTAAATAATGAACCCTTGCATATCATTTCAGCAGTTACTACTGGAGATGCAAGCAAGAATCCGTAAAATACCATTGTAGAGCTTTGATGTGCCGTAGGTACAAATCCGAAAACATAGGCAAATACAGGTAAGACAAGTGCTATTACCGCCCACCATAATCCGAGAATTGCGGACTTTAAATTAACAATAACGGCTTTTTTGTAAAACAGCATCGTATCAAGCTCATTTTGTGCCCTTGAAACGGAAAACGCAAGTACGGCACAAAAGTCTGCAAGCATTCCCAAGGTTAAGAGCTGTACAGGCAACATCGGTGAAATACTGAAATTTCCTAAACCTATCACCCCAAGTATCAATGCCCCAAAGACCGCAACTATTCTTGCGCTTTGTGCACAAACAAGATATTTCACCATGCTGTTAAGATTACATATAACGGATTTAACATTCAAAACCATAGCCGACATTGCGTTAAATCCACCCTGTTTTTTGTTGGCGGAAGTAACTACAACATCACTATGAAGTTTAACAGCTTCCTTTGAATTACCGCTCTGGATTTCCTCTCCCGCAACAGAAACAGCAGAAAAGGAAATATCGGCTTCTTCCAAGGCAGAAATATCATCAAATCCACTGCCAAAATACCCAACCGTTTCTCCTGATTTCTTCAGAAGAGTTATCAATCTGCGCTTCTGTATCGGATCAAGTGCTTCATAATACTTAAATTTACCTGCATTGATTTCAAAATTGAGTTCTGAAACGCGCTTAAAATCAGAGCCCGTTATTATTTCATCGTCATTTGAAATAATATTTATACTTTTGGCATAGCTTCTGTTTGCCTTATCCGCTTCATCACAAAGCATTATTACATTTATACCGTGATTCTTCATCAACGCAACACTTACCTCTGCCTGATATAAACGGGGTTCGCTTATAGCAAGAAAACCTTCAAACACATAATCTCTATCCTTATGTGTTTGACCTATGGTTTTAGCCTCGGTATACTTTGAAGCAACGCAAACAACAGTATAACCTTGTTTGGCAACACGGTTAGCTTCTTCCTTAATATTTATTTTGTCATTTTTTATACTCTTTACTCTTTCGTGATTTCTGTAATCACAGCAAAGAGGTAAAATGTCCTCAACTCCACCGCGCATTATTATACGGTTTTGTTTACCGTCAGTAATAAGACTTTTGGAAACATTACCCTGCAACAATTCTTCTCTATGCTCAAGCATAGTATGAGAAGCGGTATAGCCTAAATCAAATATTCCAAGCTTTATTGCAAAATCAAGTATGACCTGTTCCTGTGCACTGCAATTTTTTGCTTTAAAACGGTTAAAGGCTTTCTCATAATCATTCTGCGCATATACCGTTGAATCAAGAGCACAGCTTACAAGCTCTCTGCAAATCTTTTCAAGCCTTTTTTCAGCAGAGGACATAAGTGTATTATCACACCAAAGCTTTTCCAGCTTTACACTTCCCGCGACAAGAGCTCCGTCCTTGGGAACTATAAGCGTGGTTATTTTGGAAACATCTTCGATTTTTGCAGAATATCTGATATCTGCACTCGCTTCTTCCGCTTTATCCGTAAACGAAAGACCGTATAATCCCTTAGCGGTAACAATATAGCCAAAAACGGTATACACCTCGCACATTCCCGATGCACACAAGGCAAGAGTTGTGCAGAAAACGGTGAAAAGATCCATGTTGCCGAAGCCAACAGCAAACTCAAAGCCAACGAGTATAAAAATAAGAATGAGAGAAACAATACTCCATACAGAAGAATATCTTTTTAATTTTCTCAACCCTCTGAATCTTTCGTTTTCAAAATTTACAAAAGCATGCCCCTTTACTGCTGCTTCGTTATTTTGCGCTATTCTGCAAACTATAGCTTTTGCAGTACCGCTATGTACAACACTACCCGCAAATATCATATTCTCTTGCATTTCAACAGAAAGATTATTTGAAAACACGGGGTCCGTTATCTTCTTTTTTACGGTTTTATCTCCCGTAAGCTTTTCTTCACTTACCGTTAAACCATTACTTTGGGCAACCCTTGAGTCTGCCGGAACAACATCACCTTTACTAAGCAAAAGTATATCTCCGCGGCACACCCTGTTACTCTTTATCAAATGAGGTTTTCCTGAGCGAAGAACTGTTGCATTATGCAAAAACTTTTCGCTTGTTGCTCTGAATCTGCGCTCTGCTTTTATATAAAGAAGTGTGACAAATACCCAATTTATAATAATTATACCTGTTATGATGCCTGCGCTTACAGGCTGATCAAATATTGCGCCCAGTATAACCATACATATAAGCATAAAAACAGTAGGATCTCTTGCCACATCCTTAATAAGGGAAAGAAGCTGTTTTCGGGGGATATCAAAAACAGTATTCAAGCCTTCGCGTCTGAGTCTGTCTGCAGCATTTTTATCGCTTAATCCGGTATTCAAATCGGTTTTCAGGCGCGAAACCGTTTGATCAACGGTTAAGTGATACCATTTTTCACCCATTTCTTTTTCCCCTTTCTTTAAACTTTATCAGATACAGACAACCGTTAAGCCCTCGTCCTCCGGCTTCTTATCAACTGTAACTGTTTTTATATCCTTTTCATAGGAAGAAATAATATTTTCCGCCAATACATCTTCTATATTGGTTTCTATAAATCTGCGCATATTTCTTGCGCCAAACTTTCTTGAATAAGACTTCTCTGCCACAAATTCCGCTGCAGCATCGGTATAGCTTGCATCTATTTCTCTGTCACGAAGTACACCCATAAGATCATCAAGCATTATACGGGCAATGGATACAAAATCTTTTTCATCGAGAGAACGGAAAGTGATAACCGAATCAACACGGTTTATAAATTCGGGACGAAGAAAATATGAAAGTGATTTCATTGTTTTATCCGCATTTCTTTCATCAAAATTCCCCGAAAATCCCGCTGCATTAGTATTAAGATTGCTTCCTGCATTTGTTGTCATAACAATTATTGCATTTTCAAAGCTTACGGTGCGTCCCTGTGCATCGGTAATTCTTCCGTCATCAAGAATCTGCAAGAGAACATTGAGTACATCGGGATGAGCTTTTTCTATTTCATCAAAAAGAACTACAGAATAAGGTTTTCTTCTTATTTTTTCGGTAAGCTGGCCTGCATCGTCATATCCAACATATCCGGGAGGCGAGCCAATAATTCTTGAAACGCTGTGCTTTTCCATGAATTCGGACATATCAAGACGGATAAGTGTTTCGGGTGAATCAAAAAGATCGGATGCAAGAGTTTTTACAAGCTCTGTCTTACCAACACCTGTAGGACCTGCAAAAATAAACGATACCGGTTTGCGCTTATAGGAAATACCCGCGCGGCTTCTCTTGATAGCTCTTGCAACGCTGTCTACCGCTTCATCCTGACCTACTATTCGCGAACGAAGCCGATCGGCAAGCTTATCTATTCTTCCGAATTCATGCTCGGTTATATTAGAAGCGGGAATTCCTGTCCACACCTCAATAACATGGGCTAAATCTTCGGTGGCAACCGTAACAGATTCCGCAGCACCCGCAATAGAATTCATTTCTTCTGCATCGTTAAGCTCCTTAACTCTCAAATCTGCAAGAAGCTTATAGTTTTCCGCACGCTTTGTTTCGTCTGTAAGCTTTTCTGTTTGAGCCTCAAGCTCACTTCTTCTTTTAGCCGTATCCGATACCGATTTTTTCAGCTCCTGATATCTGCCAACAACAGGATTGTTAAGTGCAACATAAGCCGCAACTTCATCAAGAAGGTCTATGGCCTTATCGGGAAGGTATCTTTCTGTAATATATCTTTCAGAAAGATATACTGCGCGGCGGATGATCTCGTTAGGTATTTTAATTGCATGGAAGCTCTCATAATAACCCTTAATACCAAGAAGTATCTTAACCGTATCCTCGGAGGAGGGCTCATCTACAATAATCGGTTGAAAACGGCGTTCAAGGGCGCTGTCCTTTTCTATATATTTGCGGTATTCGGTTAGGGTTGTTGCACCTATCACCTGAATTTCTCCACGGGACAATGCAGGCTTCAGGATATTTGCAGCATTCATGGAGCCTTCCGAATCTCCTGCGCCTACTATACTGTGAACCTCGTCTATTACAAGAATAATGTTACCCAATGCCTTTACTTCATTGATAAGTCCCTTCATTCTTGATTCAAACTGACCTCTGAACTGAGTCCCTGCCACAAGAGCTGTCATATCAACAAGATGAACTTCCTTTTCCTTCAATTTAAAAGGAACTTCTCCGTGCACAATCTTCTGAGCCAAGGCTTCAGCTATAGCTGTTTTACCTACACCCGGTTCGCCTATAAGGCAGGGATTATTCTTCTGGCGGCGGCAGAGTATCTGAGTAAGTCTCGCAAGCTCTCTGTCTCTTCCGATTATATTGTCTAACTTACCTTGTCTTGCTCTTTCGGTAAGATCAAGACAGTAAAGTCCCAAAAACTTCTTTTCGGGATTCTTGTTCTTCTCTGAACGGTTTCCCTTTCCCTGTGCCTTTTGAGAAGGAGCAGCGGGATTTGAAGGAGGAATAGCGCCACCAAAAATCTTTTTAAAATCTAAGGGAGGAGTACGACCGGTACTGTCAGCATCGCCATCGACATCCATGTCACCCGATGCCTCAAGCATATCCTCCATTTCCATTTCCATGCGCTCAAGATCCTCTTCTCCCAGGCCCATTTTTTCTATCATATCGTTAACCGGGGCAATACCCAGTTCCTTTGCGCATTTTATACAGATACCCTCATTAACCTGTTTTCCGTCAACCAGGTGGGTTATAAATACTACTGCCATTCTCTTATGGCATCTTGAACATAACTGCATTTGTTTTTCCTTTACTGTTTTAATAGATTTATTGCTGTTAACGGATTAAAATTATAAAACATTTTCAAAATCATACTGTTTTCCACAAGATCACCCGTGAATATCTCGGGAAAAAGACGAGAAAGCCAAGGCTCTGCCGAACCTAAAATATTTGAGAAACTCCAGGCATAAAATACACCGAGCAAAAGACCGATTATAACACCCAAAAGTTTGTTGGGCGCTTTCAATATCTTATTGCGGCATATTTTATCCATTAAAAATCGAAATATCTTTACAACAAAAATCATAATAACAAACAAAATAATAAAAGCAAGTATCTTTGCTACCGTTTTGTTATCATGCAATGGGAAAAGCTGTGCCGCAATATCACACAGTGCCCATGCCGCGATCAATGCTGCCGCGATATTCACTATACCCGGAAGTATTTTAAAGAAACCCAGCCTCCAGCCTGAAATCAAAAAGCCTGCAATAATAAATACTATGATTATATCTGCAGCAATACTCATTCTTTTTTCTCCTTAGCCTGCACCCGGAAAAGTTCTTCTACCGAATATGCCTTTGCCATGTTGGAGTAACCGATAATAAGCTCATCGCTGTCTGACATATAAATACCGTTTGCACCTCTTTCGATAGAAGCACTTTCTGTTTTTCCTGTTTTCAGATCAACATACGCTATTTTGTTATCCAGAAGCAGATACAGATCATTTATAAAATGTGCCGTATCCAATATTTTATCTTCTACGGAAACAGTATAGAGCTGTTCTCCTTCAGCAGAGAATATCAAAAGCTCACTTTGTGAACCAACAATATTTTTACTGTAACTCAAAACCACACAATCGTCCAGAATAAGACAATCGTTTGGAATAATGTTTCCTAAACTGAATTCCGAGATCTTTTTATCCTTTTCGTTATAGAAAAGTAAAGAAGAATCGGTAAGAACGCTGTAATTTCCGTTGGAATGGAAACCGCAAAGTACAGCATAGCTGTTATCTATTTTATGATTTGCCGCTTCCTTTTTTGTATACGGCACATAAGAAACTACCTCACTTACAAATTTTCCGTTTTCGGCATAGGAGGAGCAAATAAGAAGCTTATTTCCTTTTGAATTTATTTTGATATCATTTATATATTTATTCTTTGATATTTCGGTTATAAGATTATAGCTGTGGTCATAAAGGTGAATAACCGACTGATAATCAAGACTTTTTGTAACAACGGCATACATGCCCTCGTTACTTACCGCGGCGCATGATATGGGATAATTATAGGTTTCTCCCGTAAGCCTTGAAAAATTATTGAAAAGTTCAAAGCTGTTACCGCCAAGGTCATATATCATAAGATATTTACCCTTTGAAACAACAGTAGGCTTTGCATAGTTCA
The DNA here is from genome assembly GCA_017547545.1 of Clostridia bacterium. GTDB lineage: Bacteria > Bacillota > Clostridia > Oscillospirales > CAG-272 > RGIG7300. The sequence goes on from JAFYPJ010000118.1 coordinate 10,850, forward strand.
AAGTATAGGTTTCGGTATTGTTCCCCTTCATATCATAGAAGTCCACACCGTTATTTTTAATGGTTACAAGGTTGGAATTAAATAGCTCAACCTGAGTTACACCTGCGGTATCGTAGTATATCGGTTCATATTCGTTCTGATATACGGATGTACCACTTGAAAAGAATCTTATCAGATATTTACAGTTTTCCAGCGTTATATCATTCCTGAATGCCGATATCATACAGAGCATGAAAAGCACAAGAAAAATAAGCAATGCATACTTTACGGTTTTTATTTTTTTGGAGATATCAATATAATATTCTGTTACCGGAACTGTTGGGTTCACCTCAAGCTCATTTGGCACACTTGGTTCGATTGCACGAAGCTTTCGTTTCTTCATTTCATACTCTCCTTTCTTCAATCATAAAAAACTCTGTTGAGATAGAGTCCGCAGGGCGCGAGAGTTTGCCCTGCATTACTTCTGTTTTTGGAAGCAATTATATCCTTCATTTCCTTTGGGGTAAGCTCTCCTTTGCCTGCAAGCAACAATGTTCCTGCGATAATACGAACCATGTTGTAAAGAAATCCGTTTGCACTTACGGTAAGAACTACATTTTCCCCTTCACGGCACACCGAACAGGAATATACCGTTCGTACCGTATCTACAATTTTTGAACCGCTTGCCATAAAGCAAGCAAAATCATGTTCGCCTATTATTTCCTTTGCGCAGATATCCATTGCCTTTTCATCCAATTTGGAGCAAAAGGTTACTCTGCCGTACATGAAGGGATCATGATAAGGATTATCACAAAAATAATATTTATATTCCTTACCTACGGAAGAATATCTGGGATGGAAATCAAGCCCAACCTCCCGGGCGCTTTTAACCCTTATATCATTGGGAAGATGCACATTCAATGCCATAGGTATCTTTTCATTCGGAATGTTATTGGCATCCTCTGCCATTTGTGCAGTACAAATAAAACTTTTGGCATGAACTCCGCTGTCTGTACGGCTGCAGCCTGTCATTTCAACAGCAGTTCCAAAGGCTTTTTCACATGCAAGCTGCATGTATTTTTGTACCGTTGGTTTATTCGGTTGTACCTGCCAGCCGCAATATGCTGTGCCTAAATAAGAAATGTCAAGCTTTATCTTTCTCATTAAAAGCCGTCTCCTAAAAAAGTGTTATTCCGTTTAATAATATTATTCCTGCAGTAAATGCCGAAAATACAAGAAGCATGATTATATCCAGAGGCTTTGTTTTCAGCTTTGTCATTTTGCTTCTTCCCTTACCACCGTTATAACAACGGCATTCCATTGCAACCGCCAATTCATCCGCACGGCGGAATGCCGAAACAAACAGGGGAATAAGAATCGGAATAAGTGCTTTTGCGCGCTTTATTATGCCGCCGCTTGTAAAATCCGCGCCCCTTGCCTTCTGCGCACTCATTATCTTATCGGTTTCCTCGATAAGAGTAGGAATAAAGCGCAAAGCAATAGTCATCATCATGGAAAATTCATGAACGGGTACTTTTATAAGATTAAGCGGGGCGAGAAGTTTTTCTATTCCGTATGTTAAAGCAATGGGGGAGGTGGTATAGGATATAAGAACGCTTGAGCCGGTTAAGAGGCATAAAAGACGCAATATCATAAATACCGCATAGGTTACCCCCTCTGCATAAATCTTTATAAATTTGTATTCAAATATAAGGTTTTCTCCCTTGGTCCAGAAAATATTCAGTATTGCCGTAAATGCAATAATGAACATCAATGCCTTAAATCCTCTTACTACTATTCTTAGCGGTATTCCCGAAAAGATGATCATCGCAAAGGTAAAAACAAGCACAAGGGCATAGGAAAGAACTCCCTTTGCTAAAAACAGGGAAACTATATAAACCATTGCAATAATAATTTTGTATCGGGGATCTGTTTTATGAAGCAGAGAGTTTCCGGGGAAAAACTGACCTAAGGTTATATCACGAAGCAGAACCGCCACCCCCCTTAATAAAAGGTATAATGCTGCGGTATGCTTCTCCTACGGTGTAAATGTTCTTATCAAAAGAAACACCCATTTCACCAACACGGCGAAGCAGTCTTGCAATCTGCGGTATATCAAGACCTATAGCTTCAAGCTCATCGCTTCTTTCAAAGATCTTATCGCAGCTACCATAATCAAACACCTCTCCCTTGGACATGACAAGCACATTTTCGCAGTATCTTGCAATATCCTCCATGGAATGGCTAACTATTATAACGGTGGCTCCCGTTTTGCGGCGATATTCGCATATTCCGCCGAAAATATCAGAGCGTCCCTGAGGATCAAGACCTGCAGCAGGCTCATCAAGAATAAGCACCTCAGGAGTCATAGCCATAACTCCCGCTATTGCTACACGCCTTTGCTGTCCGCCCGAAAGCTCAAAGGGGGACTTTTTAAGAATAGCTTCTTCAATGCCGCAAAACTTTGCCGCATCATGTACTCTTTTTTCAATTTCCGCCTTATCAAGTCCCATATTTTTTGGGCCGTATGCAATATCACTCTCAACAGTTTCTTCAAAGAGCTGATATTCGGGATATTGGAACACCAAGCCAACCTTAAAACGGATATCGGAAAGCTTTGTTTTCTTTGCATGCATATCTGCACCGTTAAAAAGCACCTTTCCCGATGTTGGCTCCAAAAGTCCGTTAAGTATCTGCACAAGGGTTGACTTTCCGGATCCGGTATGACCTATGATGCCCGTTATACTGCCTTCCTCTATGGCAACATCTATATTATTTACAGCTTTTTTCTCAAATGGAGTTTTGCTCGAATATACGTAGCTTACTCCGCACAGTTCAATTTTTGCCATTTTAATTCTTTTCTCTGTTTTTAAAATATTATAAACCGTCAGCTCCGAAGCAGTTCAAAAAGCAATTGCGCCCCTTCTTCTTCTGAAATTACTCCTTCGGGAAGCTCTGCGCCAAGGCAGCGCAGCATATCGAAAAGCTCGGTTACCTGAGGAACGCTCAAGCCCAATCCCCAAAGCTCTTCGGGACGGGAGAAAACCTCTTTAGGACTTCCCTGCTTAACAATTGTTCCGTGATCTATTACAACAACCTTATCTGCACACACCGCTTCTTCCATATTATGAGTTATGGTTATAACGGTAATACCCTTTTCACGGTTGAGGGTTTCTATAGTTCTCATAACCTCTTTACGACCGTGAGGATCAAGCATTGCGGTAGATTCATCAAAAACAATACATTCAGGCATTATTGCTATTATGCCTGCGATTGCTATACGCTGCTTCTGTCCCCCTGAAAGCTGGTGCGGTGAATGCTTTGCAAACTCGGTCATTCCCACGATTTCAAGGGCTTGGTCTACTCTTCGCCTTATTTCTTCGGGTTCAACTCCAAGATTTTCCGGACCAAAAGCAATGTCCTCTTCAACCACGGTTGCCACAAGCTGATTGTCCGGGTTTTGAAAAACCATTCCTATACACTTTCGCACCTCTATTATTTCTTCCTCGCTCATATCGGAAGAAAGCAGCTTACCGCCAACACTTACCGTTCCGGAGCTTGGAACAAGTATAAGATTTAAAAGCTTGGCAAGGGTTGATTTTCCCGAACCGTTTCTACCCAGAATCGCAACAAACTCCCCTTTATCTATTTCAAGATTGATATCATGCAAAACAGGAACACAAGGATTCTGCGAATCTCCCGGATAAGAAAAGCTGAGGTTCTTTATTTCAATAAATTTACTCATAATTGTTTCCTGAAATATAATTTATCTGTTAGACTCAAAATTCTCCCTGCCAACGGGATGCCGCACCGCAAGGTAATGCCGAACCGCTTTGTGTAACGGGAATTCCAAGCTCCTCACTTGTTACCTTACCGCCGTGATTTTTGGTTATGGCATTGTGAAGAATATACCCCATTGTTCCTGCACTCAATCCCGTTGTGTAGGAATTAAGCAGGAAGAAAAGCGCATTTGGAGCAAGGAGCTGCACCGTAAGCTTAACAAGCTCATCTATGCTGTCTTCAAGCTTCCATATCTCTCCGTTCGGTCCTCTGCCGTAGCTGGGAGGATCCATAATAATTCCGTCATAGAAATTGCCGCGGCGTATCTCACGTTCAACAAACTTTTTACAGTCATCAACTATATAACGAATAGGTCTGTCTGCAAGTCCGGAAAGTGCCGCATTTTCCTTTGCCCATGCTACCATACCCTTTGATGCATCAACATGAACCACAGACGCGCCCGCCTTTGAAGCGGCAATGGTGGCTCCGCCGGTATAAGCAAACAGATTGAGTACCTTAACAGGTCTGTTTGCGTTTTTTATCAAATCGGAAAACCATTCCCAGTTTGCAGCCTGCTCCGGAAAGAGACCGGTATGCTTGAAGCCCGTGGGCTTGATCTTGAATTTGAGATCAAGAGATTTATAATCTATAGTCCATTCTTCAGGAAGACGGTTTTCATTCCATGCTCCTCCGCCCTTTCTTGAACGACGGTAGGATGCATCGGGATTTTTCCAACGGGGATGATTCTTTTCGTTTTTCCATATTGCCTGAGGATCGGGACGAACTAAAATATATTTACCCCATCTCTCAAGTTTTTCACCGTCAGAGCAATCAAGAAGCTCATAGTCCTGCCATTTATCTGCGTATATCATAATAGTCCTCTTATCTTACAAAAGTAAAGTTTTTCAATCCTTGATTGAAAAAGTTATCTGATCGGAAGTCTCGGAACCCCTGAAAGGAATACCTAAATGCTCATAAGCCAATCTTGTTACCATTCTGCCTCTGGGAGTTCTTGAAAGAAAACCTATCTGCATAAGATAAGGCTCGTAAACATCCTCTATGGTAATAGACTCCTCGCCAACCGTTGCTGCCAGAGTATCAAGTCCTACAGGACCGCCATTATATATTTTTATAATGGTTTCAAGCATGCGTCGGTCAATATTATCAAGTCCAAGCTCGTCTATTTCAAGGCGGTCAAGAGCATATCCTGCCACTTCTCTATCTATACGGGTTTTACCCGAATACTGAGCAAAATCACGCACACGCTTCAAAAGACGGTTTGCTATACGGGGAGTTCCTCTTGAACGGGAGGCGATCTCCATTGCACCGTTCTCCTCAATGGATATTCCCAAAATCCCTGCACTTCTTGTTACTATAGATGCCAATTCCCCGTTGGAATAAAGCTCTAATTTCAATAGTATGCCAAAACGGTCACGCAAAGGTGTGGAAAGCTGACCTGCTCTTGTGGTTGCACCCACAAGAGTAAAGTGAGGTAATGGCATACGGATACTTCTCGCAGAAGGCCCCTTACCAACAATAAGGTCAAGGGAATAATCCTCCATTGCAGGATAAAGTATTTCTTCCACACTTCTGTTCAGGCGATGTATCTCATCTATGAAAAGTATATCGTTTTCCGAAAGGTTTGTTAGAAGCGCCGCAAGATCTCCCGCCTTTTCTATTGCCGGACCGGAGGTAATACGAAGATTCACCCCAAGCTCGTTTGCCATAATACAGGCAAGGGTTGTTTTGCCCAGACCGGGAGGGCCGTAAAGAAGCACATGGTCAAGAGAATCGCTTCTCATTTTTGCCGCGCCTATATAAACTTTAAGATTATCCTTTGCCTTGGGCTGGCCCACATATTCCTCAAAGCTATGCGGACGCAGACTGATTTCGCTGTCCTTATCCTCTTCGCTTTCACTTGAAGATACTATTCTGTTTTCGTAATCTATATCAACATCAAAATCTTTATTTTTCTCTATCATCACTTATTACCTGCTAATTTTTTCAGCGCCGCCTTTATTACATCTTCCAATCCAAGAGATGCATCTATTCCTTTAAGGGCAGCAGTTGCCTCTCTGCGCGTATATCCCAAAACTATAAGAGTATCTATAGCATCGGTGAAATTGTCCTGAATATTGGCTGTAGACATGTCATTTACCGTATCACCATCATCACCGTAGCTCTGCTTTGCAAGCTTATCCTTTAATTCAAGAATGATTCGCTGTGCGGTTTTTGCACCTATACCCTGTGCCTGAGCTATAGATTTTGCATCCCCTGCCGCAACAGCAGATGCAAATCTGGAGGGTGTAAGAAGGGAAAGAATTGAAATTGCAGATTTTGCTCCCACACCGGAAACCGAAATGAGAAGCTTAAAAATTTCAAGCTCATCCTCATCATAAAAGCCGTAAAGGTCAACAGCATCCTCACTCACCTTCATAAAGGTAAAAACCCTTACCTTATGACCGATCTTGTCAGCTAATTTCCCCAATGTATTTCCGCTTATAAAAAGCTTATATCCAACTCCGGCGCATTCTACAACAGCAACGGTCATATCGCAAAGCACCAATTCTCCGTTAAGATGATATAACATTTTCCCTCCTGAAACTTTTCAGCACTCAAAATACTAATTATTGAAATAATTTTTTAAACGGCTCATTGTACAATGAGCATCGCAAACAGCCAGAGCAAGGGCATCTGCCGTATCATCCGGCTTGGGCACTTTTTTCAATCCCAAAATAGTGGTGATCATACTCTGCACCTGTTGCTTTTGCGCTCTGCCGTAACCAACAATTGCCTGCTTTACCTGCAGAGGTGTATACTCCTGGATCTGAACTCCGTTTTTTCTTGCCGCAAGCAATATAACTCCTCTTGCCTGTGCCACTGTAATTGCAGTTTTCTGATTGCTGTTAAAAAACAGTTCTTCTATAGACATACGGGCGGGATTATAAGTTTTTATCAGTTCATTCATATCCGAATATATCATTTCAAGTCTTGCTTCCACAGGGGTATGGGCAGGAGTTGTAACCGCCCCGTAATCAAGCACATGAAAACGGTTATTTGAATAATCTATAACCCCGTAGCCAACAATGGCAATGCCGGGATCTATGCCGAGAATTATCACTTTTTTCCGCCTTTCCTGTAAATTGATAATATTACTGCATTATATTCAGTATATTATATCACACAAGTACCTTTAAGTCAAATAAATGAAGAGATTCTTTTAAATATTTTTTGTAAATAATCTTTATTATTTCATATATTTATGTTATAATCCTTAATGAATTACTCTTTTTCGGAGAAAACGATGAAAATAATTAAATTTGAACCGGGAAACATTTTGATAATGAAGAAAAAACACCCCTGCGGCAGCAACAGAATGAAGGTTCTGCGCGTGGGTTCAGACATACGCATTTCATGTGAGGGCTGCGGCAGAGATATGACCGTAGCAAGAGAAAAATTAGAAAAAAATATCAAGGAGGTAGAGGGATAAAAATGAAAAAGAAACTGTTCAACAAATATAACGGAATGCTTCTTTGTGCTTTCTGCCTACCTTCTTTTCTCATGCTTCTCCACTATTTTGCCATGGAGGTATGGCCCGTAGGCAACAGCTCTGTTCTTGTGCTTGATCTCAACGGACAGTATGTTTATTTTTTTGAAGCACTAAGAGACATTATTCTTGATGGCAAAAGCCTTATCTATACCTGGTCAAGAGCTCTTGGCGGAGAGTTCATGGGTATATTTGCATATTATCTTGCAAGTCCGTTTTCGATCATAGTTGCCCTTTTCCCCGAAGGATGCATAACAGAGGCCCTTCTTACAATTTTTGTTCTTAAAGCGGGCAGCTGTGGTCTTACAATGGCATTTTATCTTTCAAAAACACAAAAATCTGACAATATCAGAACAGTCACCGTATCCACAATGTACGCCCTTTGCTCCTATGCAATAGTACAGGCTCACAATACCATGTGGATCGACGCCCTTATCTATCTTCCCGTTATAACATATGCTATAGAACAGCTTGTAAACAAACGCCGTATAATTTTATACATTGCAATACTTGCACTTACCCTTACCTCAAATTATTATATCGGTTACATGGTTTGTATCTACTGTGTGCTTTATTTTCTGTATTATTTTGTTGCACATTCAGAAAACAAAGAGAATAATTTTTACTATGAAAGGTTTCATTTTTTAAAAAGTTTTCTAAGGTTTGCTGCATCAAGTATCATTTCCGCGGCAATGTCTGCATGGGTACTTTATCCTGCATATTACTCCCTTACCTTCGGCAAAACCGAATTTTCGGATCCAACCTTCTATCCTGAACTGAAATTCCAACCCCTGGATTTCATTTCCAAGCTGTTTTTCGGCTCCTACGACACCGTTGAGCCCTCCGGTTTACCCTTTGTTTACTGCGGTACCCTTATGCTGATCTTACTTCCCGTATATTTCTTTTCCAAAAGGATCAGTGCGCGAAAAAAGATAGCCGGCGGAGTTTTCCTTTCTCTTTTTGTTGCCTTTTTTACCATCTCCACCTTAGACATTGCATGGCACGGCTTTCAGGCACCCAATTGGCTCAATTACCGTTACAGCTTTATGTTTATTTTCCTCGCTCTTGTTTTCACTCACAGGGCGTTGGCAGATCTGGAAAAGACCAATTTCAATAAGGTAGCTATATCCGCATTTTCCGTTATCATGATATTCTTTATTATTCAGAAAATCGGTTATGACCATCTTGCAACCTCTGCGGTGATCGGTACGGTTTGTTCGGTTATAGTCCTTGTAATTGCGCTTTATCTTGTAAAGAAAGACACATTATGGCGCGCAGGCTCGCTTATACTCTGCCTTGTTGTTTGCCTTGAGCTATTCAGCTCTGCAATACTACACACCCAGGATCTTGACGAGGATGTAGTTATCAGTTCAAGAAGCTCCTATAACACATTTATAGACCGACTTACTCCTATTGTAAACGAGGTGTACGCTTCGGATGCGGGATTCTACCGTTTTGAAAAGAATTTCCACCGCAAGAGAAACGATAATTTCACATTAGGCTTGAGAGGACTTTCAAATTCAACCTCCACCCTTAATGCATCCCAGATAGAATTGCTTCAAAAAATGGGATTTACCGCAAAATCTCATTGGTCAAAATATATCGGTCAAACCCCTGTTACGGATGCTCTTTTCGGTATTAAATATATAATCTCCGAGGAAAGCCTTGATCCTCTTTTCTATAATTTTTACAAAGAGGATACCGAAAATGACCTTCTTGCATATCAAAATCCTTATGCCCTTTCCATAGCATACGGCGTAAACAAAGATATTCTGGATATATCCATAAAAGAAAGGTACAACCCCTTCCTTTTGATGAACGATACCGTAACCGCAATGCTTGGTGAAGAGCAAACGGTAGAGCTCTTCAAGCAATTACCCATTGAAAATATCAAGCCAAGTAATATAGGAACCTCTTATGTGGAAAATCACAAAAAGCTTTATGCACTTAACGATTCCTCCGAAGCAAGGATCACATATACCGTAACTGCCCTTAATACAGATCCCGTTTATATGTATATTCCAAGTGAATGGCCTATGGAAGCCACAGTTACCGTAAACGGGGAGGATAAAGGGGAATATTTCGGTACAGACAGCCATTGTATAAAGGAGCTGGGTGATTTTTGTGAGGGTGAAACGGTAGACATAAGGATCACTCTGGGTTCTGATGAAAAGATCTATGTGCGCGATGCGTATGAAGAATATTTCTATTATCTGGACAGCGCGCTCTTCGCCGAAATAATGCCAAAACTGAGAGCCTCCGAATATACGGTACTTACACACAGCGACACAAAGCTTTCGGGCACCGTAAAAATAGCTGAAGGCGATAATATTTTATTTACCACTATTCCCTATGACGAGGGTTGGCAGGTAGAAATAGACGGCAAAAAAGCGGAACCGATCAAAACCCTCGACTCACTTCTTGCCTTTGAAATTTCACAAGGAGATCATACCGTGGAATTCCTTTACCGTCCCGATGCGGTGGTCAAAGGTGTTATCTTCAGCGCTTTGGGTACGGTGATGTTTGCCGCTTTGGTAATTATTGATACCGGCAAAAGAAGAAAAAGAGCAAAAAGCTATCGCAATTTGGTTGACATAACAAGATAAATAGTATATAATATAGGGTAACATTATTATTCAATGAGGAAATAAAAATGGCAAAAGATAAGAAATTAGTTGAAGAAATAACCTCGATGGATGAGGACTTTGCGCAATGGTATACAGACATTGTTAAAAAAGCTGATCTCATCGACTATTCCTCCGTTAAGGGCTGTATGATCATCCGTCCTTACGGATATGCTATCTGGGAAAACATCCAGAAGATCCTTGATTCCCGTTTTAAAGAAACAGGACATGAAAATGTTTGCATGCCCCTCTTTATCCCCGAAAGCCTTCTTAATAAGGAAAAGGACCATGTAGAGGGCTTTGCTCCCGAAGTTGCGTGGGTAACTCACGGCGGAAGTGAAAGATTACAGGAAAGAATGTGTGTAAGACCTACCTCCGAAACACTTTTCTGTGAGCATTATGCAAACATAATCAAATCCTACCGCGATCTTCCCAAGCTTTACAATCAATGGTGTAATGTTGTAAGATGGGAAAAAACAACCCGTCCTTTCCTTCGTTCAAGAGAATTCTTGTGGCAGGAGGGCCATACAATGCATGCAACCGCTGAAGATGCCGAAGCAGAAACAGTAAGAATGCTCGGTATATATGCAGATTTCTTTGAAAAGGATCTTTGCATACCCGTTATCAAGGGACAGAAGACCGACAAGGAAAAATTTGCAGGCGCAAAGGCTACATACACCGTTGAAGCTCTTATGCATGACGGTAAAGCATTGCAGGGCGGTACATCTCATAACTTTGGAGACGGATTTGCAAAAGCATTTGATATCCAATATCTTGATAAGGACAACCAGTTGAAATACTGTCACCAGACCTCATGGGGTGTTTCCACCCGTATGATCGGTGCTATAATCATGGCTCACGGTGACGACAACGGTCTTGTTCTTCCTCCTGCAATTGCACCCATTCAGGTAATGGTAATTCCGATCCAGATGCATAAGGAAGGCGTTCTTGAAAAGGCGAAAGAAGTAACCGAAAGACTTAAAAAGTCATTCAGATGCGGAATCGACGAAAGTGATAAGAGCCCCGGATGGAAATTCTCTGAATACGAAATGAAGGGTGTTCCGCTTCGTCTTGAATTAGGTCCCAAGGATATAGAAAACAATCAGTGTGTTCTTGTTCGCCGCGACAACCGTCAAAAATACTTTGTATCTCTTGACGAGCTTGAAGAAAAGATCCCCGAATTGCTCGGAGAATTAGCAAAAGGACTTTACGATGACGCTATGGAGCGCCGCGCAAATATGACCGAAACACCCAAGGATCTTGACGAATTTATCGAAAGCGCACAAACAAAGCCCGGTTTCAAGCGTGCTATGTGGTGCGGAGATCTTGAATGTGAGCTCAAATTAAAGGAATTGGCAGATGTATCTTCACGCTGCATGCCCTTTGATGAAGAACCCTGTGATGATAAGTGTATTGTTTGCGGCAAGCCCGCTCACAAGCTTGTTTACTGGGGTAAAGCATATTGATAAGTATTAAAAATTAAATAAAAAAGGAGACTAACCATGAAAAGATTTATCTCTATTGCTCTTTGTGTTATTCTTTGCCTTTCTGCAGTATGCGCATTTGCAGGATGTAACAAAGACAAAAAGGGCGGCGAAAGCTTGGCAGTTGAAATTAAAAAGACTGTTGATGAAGCAAAAAAAGAAGTTACCGATGCAGGCTGTATTCCCGTTATTGTAACAGTTTGTGAAGAAGGCTTCGATAACGGTGCAGTTCTTTCTATTGGAAAGTTCATGGACGGTGCAAAAGAGGGTGACTATGTTACTATCTGCGTAAACGATACCTCCATAAAAGAAACCGTTGAAGCATTACCCGTAGCACCCCGTATGCTTACAAAGGACAGCTTTGAAACAAAGATACTTGCCAACGCGGGTGATAACGAAACCAAGCTTAAGGTTAACTACACCGCTGTAGGTGACAATTATGTACTTGACCCCGGTGCATCCGGAAAGGATATTACAGATCTTGCAGAAGCTATTACAGCAACAGGATACACCGCAGCAGACATGTATAACGATTATGTCGCAGTAGGTATTGTTCCCACCGCAACAGAAGCAATGAAAGCAGATGTTCTTTCTGCAGACAATGCTACCTTAACAGAAGTTAACGGAAGCTACACCGTATCAAATTACACAGGCACATCAAGAAATGTTGTTGTTCCTTCTGAAATTGATTCCAAACCCATTACTTCTGTTGGTGCAAGCACATTCCTTAGCCCCGTAAATGCTCTTACCGTTGAAGAAGGCGTTGAGATTCTTGAAAGCGGTGTTATTGCAAAGGCTTACGGTCTTATTGATGTTAACCTTGCAGATTCCGTTATAAACATTGGAAAAAATGCATTTATAAATCCCCTTTTCACCACCGTTGAAGGCGACTACACAATGTTTGCAGGCAATATAGCTCTTTCCTACAACGGCAGCGAAACCGACATAACAATCCCCGAAGATATCAAGTATCTTGCTCCTGAAATTTTCAAGGACAAGAAAGCTCTTACTTCCGTAACCTTCAACGAAGGTCTTGTATCTATCGGTACTGCAGCATTCAGCGGATGCGAAGCCCTTGCAAACGTTACATTCCCCGAATCCCTTTTATACATTGGTGACAATGCATTTACACGCGCAAGAGCATTCACCGAAATCAAGCTTCCCGCAAATGTTAAGGTTGTTGGAAACGAAGCTTTCCTTGACTGCAGTTCAGTTTCTTCTCTTGAATTGAATGACGGTCTTAAAAAGATCGGTAATTTTGCATTCAAATACTGTCTCTTCTCAGAACAGAAGACTCTCAATGCAACTCTTGAAATTCCCAATTCTGTAGAATATCTCGGCAACTATGCATTCATGAATGCTAATATCGTTGATGTTAAGGGTGGAGAAGGTCTTACCTATGTTGGCCGTCGTCCCTTTGAAGAAACAGATTGGTTTATCAACTTTGCAGCCGGAGAAGAATTCGGTATATTCAACGGATTCCTTATCAAATACGCGCTTCCCGATGATTTTGACGGTAATGTAGTTGTTCCCGACGGTGTTAAGGGTCTTTCCGGCGCTTTTGAAGGTATCACCAAGATCGAAACAGTTAAGATCAACGACGGTTGTATATCTATTGCCGATTCCGAATTCCTTTCCAACAGCAATCTTACAGATGTAACAATCCCCGCTTCCGTTACAGTAATCGGTGAAAGTATCCTTGATATTGCTAAGGTTTCCGCAATTACAGTTCATTGTGAAGCAGGTTCCGCTGCAGAAGCTTATGCATCCAAGAATCTTTTCAAAACAGATAACAACATGTAATTAACTTTACTGAAAATTCAACAATAAAGAGGTTGTGAAAAACAACCTCTTTATTTATATAAAAAAGACAAAATATAACTTGACACAGCGTTTTTTGTATGTTATAATCTAATGCAGACATCAATAATGGGATATGGTGTAACGGCAACACACAAGACTTTGACTCTTGCTTTGTAGGTTCGAGTCCTGCTATCCCAGCCAACAACAAAACACCCCAAAAAGCCTTATTTTATAAGAATTTAAAGGGTGTTTTGTATATTTTAGGGCTGTCTTTTCAGACAGCCCTTGTTATTTAAACTATTACCGCTTGTATTATTCTACAAGATCCGTAGTTTCTTTTCCAAGCCACTTTGCGGTCTTTTCAAAGATCATAACACGCGCAGCATCATCCTCACGACCGGGTTCTGCATATTCGTATGCACCCGCAGCCTGAGTATAGTCGAAGTACATAATGCCACCAAGATTGAGATCTACAACGATCTTACACTTGTTCTCTATAGAACGGTCATCGTCACCGCTTGCAAACTGCTTTGTGGAAGGATTATAGAAGCTGAGCGAGCCGGAGGTTTCGTTATAGTGAGGATACCAACCGCCTACACTGTATTCGATACCTGCATCGATTTTTTCATAATCTATCCATGATCTGTAAGCATTGAAGTAAATAGGTCTCTCGTCATTGTGTGTACCAACGCAATGCAAACCAACCTTGCTGCCTTCGGGAGCCTGTACATTGCTCCAATTCTGTGTATAAGCACCAACACCAAGTACGATCTTTTCGCGCTGCATGCCTGCATTTATAGACATAACAGCATCAGCATAAGTTGATCCGTTGGGATAAATGGAATCATAAACTGCTGCATGATCGTATGTAATATCCTTTTCGGAATGAAGGTCATAATCCATGTAGTTGAGGTAATCAACATAGTGCTGAAGTTCGCCGAGATCCTGGAAAAGAGAGTCTGACCAAGTACCGCCGGCAATTGCCATACTTATTATATAATCCTTACCTGTGCCGAGAGCCTCAAGCTTGTTGCGAACAACAGTCAGGAAATACTGAAGATTCTTCTGGGGAACATTGCCGGAGGGGAATTCATAGTCAAAATCCAAACCGTCAAGGTCATACTCTGCAATGATCTTAACTGCTTCTTCAGCAAATTCATCACAATCTGCATAAGAATCAAGCCATTTTTCAATATTGGGACCGCTATCAACGGGAATCATAAGAACATACTTGAGATCGGGATTATAGTTCATTGCGTTGATAGTATTACGAATAGACTCTATTCTGCTCAAACGCTGTGTGTCAATCTTTTTGTTTTCGCCGTTTGCCTTAAAGGGGTGAAGATTTATAACATCAACATCCTTAAGCTCATCAAGCGCAGAAGCATTGTTCAAATCATAATATGCTACAACAAGGGGTTCTCTTTCTGCACTGAGACGGTCTATAGACTGATCCAATGCATAGAGTGCCATTGCAGCATCACCTCTTGTCATCTGAACTGTAGGATTGAAACAGTCATTTTCATCAAGAGGAAGAATGTTTGTTTTATATGCGGAGATTACCGCATCCTTAGCCCAGGAAGCACACTTTTTGGAGCCTCTGTCCATAAGTCTGGTTTCGGGAACCTGCTTTTCAAGCACGATACCCTTAAAATTAACGAAATTATTAAAGAGAACTGCTATTTCCTGACGGGTAATAACTGTATTGGGAGAGAACTTACCGTTTCCTGTACCGTTCATGATCTTGTTTTCGCTTGCCCATGCTACGGTAGGTCCGCACCATGAGGATGCGCTTACATCACTGAATACAGCCTTGTTTGCATACTGAGTAAGGTCTGCACCTGAAAATCTTGCAATGAGAGTTGCAAATTCTGCTCTTGTAAGTGTTTTGTCGGGAGCAAAGGTGGTAGCTGATGTACCTGTCATATAACCCTCGGCAAATGCCCATTTTACAGCCTCATAATAATCTGCGCCTGTATTCAAATCCTTGATGTCTTCGAAATTTGCCGCAGATGCTCCTACAACCATGCAGGACATGAGGGTTGCAATAGCAAGAACAAGAGAAATGATGTTTTTAATATTCTTCATTTTTATTTCTCCTTACGGTATTGATTATTAAGTATATCTTAACATATATTTGTTAATAATAGAATAATATTTTGTTATGAATGATTAAAATGTCATTCATTTTTTAGGTTACGGATTTTATTCTCTGAACTGATATTTGTAAAGTCTTGCATAGATTCCGCTTGTTTCAAGCAGCTTTTGGTGAGAACCCTTTTCCGTGATTCCTTCTTTTGTTAAAACAACTATTTCATCAGCATTTTTTATGGTAGAGAGACGGTGAGCAACAATGATCGCCGTTCTGCCGACCAAAAGTTCATCAAGACTTGCCTGAATAAGCATTTCGGTTTCGTTGTCAAGGGCACTTGTTGCTTCATCAAGAATAAGTATTGAAGGATTCTTGAGAAAAACTCTTGCAATCGAAATTCTCTGCTTTTGACCGCCCGAAAGCTTCACTCCGCGTTCTCCCACCTCGGTATCATAACCCTTTTCAAGTGTCATGATATAATCGTGAATATTCGCCTTTTTTGCCGCTTCAATAATTTCCTCATCCGTGGCACCCAGCCGTCCGTATTCGATATTATCGCGTATAGTTCCGCCAAAAAGAAATACATCCTGAGCAACCATACCGATATTCTCTCGCAAGGAATGACGGGTAAGAGTGGTAATATCCTTTCCGTCTATCGAAATAGTACCGCCGTCCAACTCATAAAAACGGGGTACAAGATGACAAAGGGTTGTTTTTCCGCCACCGCTAGGCCCAACAAGTGCAACCTTTGTACCCTTTTTGATACTAAGACTCAAATTGTTTATAACCGAAACCGCATCCTCATCGTTACTGTATGAAAAGCTGATATTATCAAAAGAAATATCACCCTTAACATCGCAAAGCTCTTTTGCATTCGGAGAATCCTTTTCGGGCTCAACAGCCATTACCTCTGAGAATCTTTCAATTCCCGTCAATCCCTCCTGAAGCTGTTCAAAGAACTGAACAAGCTTGTTGATAGGCTTCAGGAACATAGTAACATAAAGTAAAAATGCAACAAACTCCCCTATATCTATCCAACCCTTAACAAAGAAGAAACCACCAAAGAAAAGTACTACAAGATAAAGAAAATCGGTCAGAAATCCCATTCCGGAAAAGAACTGTCCCATATAGCGGTAGCTCTTTCTTCTTGCCTCACGGAAAAGTCCGTTTGATTCTTCAAATCTTTTGCTCTCATGGCGCTCTCCGGTATAGGATTTTGAAATTCTTATACCTGTAAGAGAAAGCTCAACATTTGCATTTATTTCCGCCATTGTTTCCTTTGATTCCTTAAAGGCATTCTTCATACGCTTTCGCATAAAAACGGCAAAAACAACTATTATCGGTACCACCGCAAATACAATGAAGGTAAGGGTGAGGTTGATATTTGCCAACATTATAAAGGAGCCTATGAGCATTATAAGAGATATAAAAATATCCTCGGGGCAATGGTGTGCAAGCTCCGCAATACTGAAAAGATCGTTGGTTATTCTTGACATGATACTTCCCGTTTTATTTTCATCAAAATAGGAAAAAGGAAGCTTTTGCAGGTGAGCAAACATATCTCTGCGCATATCACTCTGTATACCCACACCAACCATATGTCCCCAATACTGAACAATGTAGTTGAGGATCATTTTGATAATATATATTCCCAAAACCGCACCGCACCATATTGCTATACGGTTTATATCCTTGTCAGGAATATAAATATTCACTATATCCTGAGTAATTCTGGGATACACAAGATCGCACAGGGCAACTATAAGTGCGCATACCATATCTGCAATAAATAAACCCTTATAGGGTTTGTAGTAAGAAATAACTTTTTTGATTTTTTTCATTTTCATTCTCGCAATTATATATTTAGTGATTTTATTATACAATACTTTTTCGCACAGGTCAAGAAAAAGGAGACCGATTCAGTCTCCCTTTTGCAGTTTCTGCCGTCAGTTCAGGTGCTAAATTCTTATTATTTTAGTAACTGCAACCTGTAAGCGATATTTTTGACCTTGTCAAAAACGATATAACCTCACTCTGTTCGGTTGCGATATAAGCTCACCTTGTTCGCCTGCAATATGATATAAATCCCCGCACCCCGCAGGGCATATCGCGTCCGCAGGACATATCGCTCCCATTGGAATATCGCAAATACCTCGCAGAGGGATTTATATCGCTGAAGCCGTCGTAATACGACGGCTTCATATATTTTTTATCTTATACCAAAGTTTTCAAGCACATAATCCATATCCTTATCGCCTCTGCCGGAGAGGTTAATAAGAATTGAACCGTGATCCATTGTCTTTGCAAGCTTCATACCGTATGCAACCGCATGGGAGCTTTCAATTGCGGGAATTATACCCTCCATTCTTGCAAGCTTGAAGAATGCATCAATGGTTTCCTCATCATCGATAACATCATACTTAACCCTGCCGATATCCTGAAGGAATGCGTGTTCGGGACCGGAAGAAGGATAGTCAAGACCGCTTGCTACAGAGTAAACGGGAGCAGGTTCACCGTTGTCGTCCTTTAACATAATAGAGTTAAAGCCGTGCATAATACCCTCTGTACCGTATTTAAGGCTCGCTGCATGGTCACCTAACTTCGGACCTCTGCCAAGAGGCTCGATACCGTAAATATCAACAGGATCGTTAAGGAAACCTGCAAAAAGACCTGCCGCATTTGAACCGCCGCCAACACAGGCAACGATTGAGGTGGGAAGATGTCCCGTCATATCAAAAAACTGTTCTCTTGCCTCTATACCAACCACGCTCTGGAAGTCACGGACCATCATGGGGAAGGGGTGGGGACCGAGAACCGAACCGATACAGTAGATCGAATCCTTGTATTCCTTGCTGTATGCGTCGAATGCCGCATCCACTGCTTCCTTCAATGTTTGAAGACCGTGGGTAACCTCAACAACATTTGCACCTAAGATCTTCATTCTTGCAACATTGGGAGCCTGCTTTTTAATATCAACAGTACCCATGTAAATGTCACATTCAAGACCGAAATAAGCGGCAGCCGTAGCAAGAGCAACACCGTGCTGACCTGCACCTGTTTCGGCAATGATCTTCTTTTTACCCATATACTTTGCAAGAAGGGCTTCACCCATACAGTGATTAAGCTTATGAGCACCCGAATGGTTAAGGTCTTCACGCTTTGCATAAAGCTGAACCTTTCCTCCAAGATAGTCTGAAAGTCTTTCAAGATGGGATACAGGAGTAGGTCTGCCCTGAAATTCTTTTCTGATTCTTCTTAATTCCGCAATGAATTTTCTTGACTGGCAGATAGAGAAATATGCCTCTGTGATCTCTGCCATAGCATCCTTTAATTTATCCTCAATAAATACTCCGCCATATTTGCCAAAATAACCGTTTTTATCGGGATAGTTGTTAAAATATGTATCAAAGTTTACACCGTTAAGTTCCATTTTTATATTCTCCTTAATTATATCTCTTTAAATATTCTGTGAGCAAGGTGTGATCTCTTAAATGAACACGGTGATTTTCGCCTGTTTTATCAAAATCTTGCTCAAATCTTTTCATTAATTTATCAATATTTATCCATTCAGGCTGCGCATCAACCTGTATTTCATAGGGGGTGGGATTTCTCTCGCCCTCGCCCACTATATCGCATAAATAATAATGATGCGTATATCGGGCGTTATCATAATACTCTGTAACCGTTTTGAAAAACTCTTTAATCTCAACAATGAATCCGGTTTCCTCAAGAACCTCGCGGGCACAGCATATCTCACGGCTTTCACCGTCCTCCACACCTCCGCCGGGAAGAGTCCAGCAATCAACAACCTTCTCATGGGACATGAGTATTTCGTTATCCTTAATTATGATTCCCCTGCAGGTTTCACGGGAATAGCTGAATTTTTTCTCGTGATCGGGAGCACAAATAATTATTTCTTTCATTTTAAAACCGCCATCGAAAAACATATTTCTCTTGCATGGATACACCTCATTTTTCAAAAATAAAAAGCCTTATCCCTAAATTGGGACAAGACTGAAATCCTGCGGTGCCACCCAAATTCGTCCGATCAAGACGCACTCATTCGCGTACTGTCATACGCTCACCGCTGTAACGCGCGGAACGCGTCGCCCCTACTTTCAAAGAATTTCGGTTTGCCCTTGTAAGTCCATTCATATCACATATACTGCCGATCTCTCACCGCCGCCGGCTCTCTTTGAAGTATATTTATGAAACTACTACTCTTACGCATAGGTTTAAACATATATTGATGATATCACACCATTAAAATATTGTCAATAGATTTTTACAAATTAGTGCTTTTTACTTCTTTCGGGAAGCTTAACATTAAGCATCACAACAGAACCTATTACAAGTACTATACCGATAATTGCAGGAACACTTACGGTTTGACCGAAAGCCAATAGTCCTATCAGAGTTGCTGCCACCAATTCAACCGTAGACATAATGGATGCATTTGATGCATCTGTATATTTAAGACCTATTGTGTAAAGCACATAAGGAGCAAGACAGCTTACAATTGCCTGACCGAGCGCAAGAAGAACTATAGTAGGATCCGCTGTGATCTTTTGAATAAGAGAGGGTATCTGCCCAAAAGGAAGCATTGCAAGAGTTGCAAAACCGAAAGCATAAACCGTTACCGAAATAGGCTTTGCACCACGCATCAGGGCAAGAGAAGAAAACACACTGTAACAGGCATAGGAAAATCCGGCCGCACAGCCAAACAAAAGACCGGGAACAGAAACATTTCCCACACCGCCTATAATTCCCGAAACAAGGGCTGCACCTGCAAAGGAAGCTATGCAGCATACACTTTTAAGGAAAGTAAGATGCTCGCGGAAAACAAATATTGAAAGCACAACAACAATGATCGGTGCAGTATACATAAGCACAGCTGCTACCGACATTGAGGTCATAAGAATAGCATAGAAATAAAAGATGCTGCTTCCTACCATACCAAGACCGCCGCCTATAAAGTATTTAACACATCTCTTTTTTGTTACGAAAGCATCGCGCTTGAAAATAAGCGCCCATACCGACATCATGATGAAGGTGAAGCCAAGACGCATAACGCTTATCTGTGCAGATGCAACACCCCTTGGTTCGAGCTTATTTACAAAAAAACCCGAAAAGCCCCAGAGTACACCTGCGGCAAGAACTAAAATTATTCCTAAAAAGCTACCTTTTTTCTTCATATCGCACCTCATTTTAAGCGAAGATATTTTAGCACAAATTTTATCACTTGTAAAGGTTTTTTCTGTTTTTATATTGCCTATTTTCAAAAAATCTGTTATACTTTTTGTAGGTAGGTGAAAAATATGTTGACTTATGACGATATCCGTAAAAACGATGAAATAAATACATATATAAAAAAAGCCGATGAATCTCTTTTTGCATTGGGTTATACAGAGCATTCATTTGCCCATGTTACAAAGGTTGCTTTGAATGCCGCTTATATTCTTGAAACGCTGGGGTACGGCGAAAGAGATATAGAGCTTGTTAAAATTGCTGCCCACCTTCACGATATAGGCAATCTTATCAACCGCATCGAGCACGCGCAAAGCGGTGCTATCCTTGCGTTCAGACTCTTGGATAAGCTGGGCTTCCCACCCGAAGAAATTGCAACGGTTGCCACAGCCATAGGAAACCATGACGAGGGTACGGCGGTGCCCGTAAATCATATATGCGCTGCCCTGATATTAGCAGATAAAAGCGATGTTAGGCGAACCCGAGTAAGGGAAAATATTGCAGGCTTTGACATTCATGACCGTGTAAATTATTCTGTTACATCATCAAGCCTTGAATTTGATAAAGAAAAAAATTCATTTATACTTGATATGACTATAGAAAACGAATATTGTTCTGTTATGGATTATTTTGAAATATTTCTTGAAAGAATGCTCCTTTGCAGAAAAGCAGCAGAAAAATTAGGCGTAGGATTCCGCCTTATAATAAACGGACAGAGGTTGGTATAATGAGTAAAATAGTAACTTTAGGCGGTGGAGAATTCACCCGCGGAGAGGTAGAAACAATAGACCGTTTTGCCCTTGATCTCACGGGGAAATACGATCCCCGTGTGCTCTATATTCCCACGGCATCAAATGATGAGGAAAGAGATCTAATGACAGATTATTATAAATCTTTCGGGATTTCAAAATATGAAATACTTTGTCTTATAGAGGATGATCCCTGCGATGAAGAGATCCGCGAAAAGATTTTTTCTGCCGATTATATTTTTGCAGGGGGCGGAGATGCCATATTGCTGATGGATGTTTGGCAGAAATACAATGTTGATAAATATATGCGCGAAGCTTATTACAAGGATATAGTTCTTTCGGGAATCAGCGCAGGCTCGATATGTTATTATGAAATAGGACATACCGACAGTCTTTCATACCATCACGAAAATTGGGATTACCACCGCATGCACGGTATTGGTGTAATCCCGGCAATTCATTCACCCCATTTCAATGAGCACCGTAATTCTTCCCTTACCCGTTGGATGAAAACAGAAGCTCTTTGCGGCGTCGGTCTTGAAGACAATTGCGCACTTTGCTGTATAAACGGTGAATACTCGGTTGTAACAAGCCGCCCCGAAGCAAAGGCACATATATTCAGAAACAACGGCAAAGAGGTTACAAAAGAGTATTACTTTAACAAAGAAAGCTTCAAATTATTTTAAATGTCGATTTTTGTATAAATTCTATTGACAAAAAGCGTAAAATGTGAAAAAATATAAGTACTGAAATACAGTTTATAAATTATATTAAGAGGAAAAACAAATGAACAAGAAATATATATTTCATGCTATTGGATTGGTTCTTGCGCTCATATCCCTTATTCCCCCGTTACCGGGTGTATTAAAATTCATCCTCGCACTTCTCCCCTTATTTGCATACACCGCAGAAATCATATTGTTATATCTGAAAAAAATAAGCAAAAAGAATTTTATAAATGAATATGCAAGCGCGTTGCTTGGTATTGTAATCATAATTTGCATGGGAAAAATATCCCTGGCAGCGTTAACGGTAATTATTTTTTCTGCACTGACATCCATATATAAAGACGCAACTAAAAAATCCTACGAACGAATTGAATATTACACCTGTGTATTCCCAAAAAAGGCAAAGATCATCTCTAACGATGCATTTAAAAACATTCCCGCTTCTCAGATAAAAAGCGGAGAAAATGTTATAGTTAAGGAAGGTGATATCATTCCCTGTGACGGTTATGTTTTGCACGGCGCCGCCCTTGTTGATTACACAAATCTTTTTGGTGAAACAAAGCCTTCCCAGGCCGGTGTAGGACAAAGCTGCTATTCAGGCGGTATCATTCAAAACGGTTCAATTACCATCAAGGCGGCAAATGATTCTCAAAACTCTCTTGCATATTCGCTTGAGCAAAGAACAAAAAGTGCCCGCCGTCCCTCCCCCTTACAGGAAAAGATCTCACTTATCTCAAAAATAGCCCAGATAGGATTTATTGTAATCGGTTTATTTTTATCCCTTATCTATCTTATCGCAACAAGGGATTACAGATATTCAATGAATATTTTTGCTGTAGCTGCATTTGCTTCCTCAACACTTGTTTTCACAAAGGTACTACCCCTCCTTTATTACAGCTCTCTGCTTAATGCAAGAAGCAGCGGCGGTATGCTTACCTCCTGTGAAGCATTGGAAAAATTAGCAAATGTGCAAACCTTTGCACCAAACGAAAATCTTACTCACAGCGATATAGAAAGCATTGAACAAACGGGTATAGTTGCTGCAAAAAGCGCAGCAGGAAAAACCGATGCCGGTCTTTTCAGAAATAAGAATTCTCTTTTGACAGCAAATAAGGATACCTTTAAAATAGCTTTAGGATTCACAACAAAATATGCAGACCTTTGCATTTTAGACGGTAACGCAAAAAAATGCGCCAATATTGTCCGTACCGCCCGTGCGGCCCGTGCAATATTCCTTGAAAATACTGCGATATTTATAATCGGAAAGCTTTTGATATTTGCTTTGCTGTTCTTATTAAAGCTCAACCCTGTATTTGCGGTAATTATTGACTTTGCCGTTTGGTTTGCATGTCTTATCAATTCAACCAAATACAATTAAAAATCGA
>JAFYPJ010000119.1 GCA_017547545.1 Clostridia bacterium
AAAACAAGCAAGGAATCCCAAAAGCAGAGTTTTGATTCGGATGAATTCTTTGAGCTTGCATTAAAGCGTTCAAGAGAAAAAATGGCTAACTACAACGGAGGTTAATATGGGTTACAGCAAAAGTGCATATATAAAGGCTCGTGAAATAATAGAAAAAAGAGCTCAGGAGGCCAACAACACCTCTGTATTGCGTACAGCTGCGATCTATAAAGAAATTCCTGAAGTTAAAGTAATAGACGAAGAGCTTGCCAATACCGCTTTACAGATAGTTAAAGCGATTGCTCAAGGTAAAGAAGGTATAGAAAAAAAGGTTGATAAAATAAGAAAAAATAACCTTGCATTGCAAAAAAAAACGCAGAGAACTTCTTATTTTTGCCGGATACCCCGAAGATTACACAAATGTAAAGTACCATTGCTCAGACTGTGAGGACACAGGATTCACCCAATTCGGTGAATGTGATTGTTTAAAACGCGAGCTTGCCAGAATAACCATCGAAAGCTCCGGAATAGGCGGTCTTGTAACAGAACAGTCTTTTGAAAATTTTGATTTGAAATATTATGCAACTTCTCAAAAAGAGTATGAAAGCATGAAAAAGAATCTTGATTTTTTGAAAACCTATGTTGAAAAATTCAATGATTCCACTTCTACAAGTCTTCTTTTTGTCGGAGCTACAGGTCTTGGAAAAACTCATCTTTCAACTGCAATGGCTACCGGTATAATTTACAAGGGCTATGATGTAATATACGATACGGCACAAAATATACTTTCGGATTTTGAGGATGAAAGATTCAGAAAAGATAATTTAAATGAATCAAAGGGTTATCTTACAAAAAAATATTTCACCTGTGATCTCCTTATTATAGATGATCTTGGAACAGAGCTTACCAATACATTTACGCTTTCGGTTCTTTACAATCTCATTAACACAAGGGTAAATTCAAAAAAACCTATGATAATAAGCACTAACCTTATGTCTAAAGAGTTAAATCAGAGATATGATCAAAGAATCACTTCAAGATTATTAGGTGCATTTGAACCTATTCTATTCCACGGTAAGGATATCAGAATGCAAAAATTAAACTAATACAAAATCCTATATATTTTAAAAGTCCTATGGATGGTATTGCTAATACCATCCATAGGACTTTTTATTTTATATGTTTAGAATGCATTTTCAAAAGCCATACAAATTTATTCAAGCTCAAATGCACCTGTATATAACTGATAGTATACTCCCTTTTCTTCTATAAGCTTGTCATGGCTTCCCCGTTCAATTATCTTTCCGTGGTCAAGTACCATAATAACATCAGAGTTTTTAACGGTAGAAAGACGGTGAGCAATAACAAACACTGTTCTGCCCTCCATAAGCCTATCCATACCTCGCTGTACTATTGCTTCGGTACGGGTATCTATAGAAGATGTAGCTTCATCAAGAATCATAACGGGAGGATCTGCTACAGCAGCACGGGCAATAGAGATAAGCTGGCGCTGGCCTTGTGAAAGACCGCTTCCGTCTCCCTTTAAAACCGTATTATAACCCTGTGGAAGCATTCTGATAAAGGAATCTGCATTTGCAAGTTTTGCCGCTTCAATACATTCCTCATCTGTAGCATCCAATTTGCCGTAACGGATATTTTCCATAACGGTACCCGTAAATAGATTGACATCCTGAAGAACAACTCCAAGTGAACGGCGAAGGTCTTCTTTTTTGATCTTGTTTATATTTATTCCGTCATATCTTATCTTACCGTCGGCAATATCGTAGAAACGGTTGATCAGATTGGTAATTGTTGTTTTACCTGCCCCGGTTGCGCCAACAAATGCAACCTTTTGACCGGGCTCGGCATAAAGGGTAACATCATGAAGAACATTTTTACCCTCAACATAGGCAAAGTCTACATTAAACATTCTAACTTCACCCTTGAGCTCTGTATAGGTTACGCTTCCGTCTGAATGAGGATGCTTCCAAGCCCATACATGAGTTTTTTCTTTACATTCAACAAGCTCACCGTTTTCGCCATGCTTTGCATTAACCAAGGTAACATAGCCATGGTCTTCTTCACTTTCCTGGTCAAGAAGCTCAAAAATTCTGTTAGCACCTGCCAAAGCCATGATAATAGAGTTAAACTGCTGTGAAACCTGGGCAATGGGATTAACAAAGCTGCGTGAGAGCTGAAGAAAAGAGGCAATTGTACCAACAGAAAGCACACCAATACCGCTAATAGCAATGTTGGTTGCACCGTAAAGAACCATAAGACCGCCAACAATGGAAAGAAGCACATAAAGTACAAAGCCGAGATTGTTGGTTATGGGCATAAGAATGTTTGCATAGGTGTTAGCTTTTGTTGCATTATCGCAAAGCTCTTCGTTCTTTTTATCAAATTCCGCTTTTGTTACTTCTTCATGACAAAATACCTTAATAACCTTTTGACCGTTCATCATTTCCTCTATATAGCCGTTTACCTCGGCAATTGAGGCCTGCTGACGCCCGAAATACTTGCCGCTGTTCCCTGCAATACCTTTTACAATACCAAGAACAACAATAACAAAAGCAAGAACTATCAAGGTTAACCAAACACTCTGATAAAGCATTGCAAAAAATACTGCAACAATACTCATAACCGAGGAAATGATATTTGGAACGCTTTGAGAAAGCATTTGGCGAAGAGTATCTGTATCATTGGTATAATAGCTCATTACATCGCCATGAGGATGGGTATCAAAGTATTTAATAGGTAATGTTTGCATATGCTCAAACATTTCATCGCGTATATCCTTTAATATATTCTGAGATATAACGACCATAAGGCGGTTATACATATATCCGCAGAAAACACCAAGGGTATAAATACAAACCATTATAAGAAGGGTGTTAAACAAGCCCCTATAAACAGGATTGTCTGTTTTCAAAAGAGGGGTTATATGGTCATCAATAAGTATCTGAAGAAATATTGAGGTTGAGACCTGGGTAAGAGCTGTAATTATAATACAAAATACAACAAATACAAGGCGGAGCTTATAGGGTTTAAAATAGGTAAGCAAACGCTTGACCGTATTTTTATTGAAAGTGGGCATAGGAGGCTTTTTCATATTTTCGGGTTTACTCATTATCTATTCCTCCTTTCACCTGTGATTCATAAACCTCGCGGTATATGGGCTCGTTTTTAAGAAGTTCTTCGTGCGTACCAACAGAAGATATTTTACCGTCATCCATAACAATGATCTTATCTGCATCCATAACAGAGCTTACGCGCTGAGCAATAATGATCTTTGTTGTATCGGGTATCTCCTCCGCAAAAGCGCGGCGGATAAAGGAATCGGTTTTGGTATCAACTGCGCTGGTTGAGTCATCCAAAATAAGGATCTTAGGCTTTTTAAGAAGCGCTCTTGCAATACAAAGACGCTGCTTCTGACCGCCGGAAACATTGGTTCCTCCCTGCTCGATATAGGTATCGTATTTATCGGGGAAGCTTTCAATAAAGCTATCTGCCTGGGCAAGACGGCAAACGCGCGCAATCTCTTCATCGGTGGCATCGGCATTTCCCCAGCGAAGATTTTCCTTGATCGTACCCGAAAAAAGAACATTCTTTTGGAGAACCATGGCAACGCTATCACGAAGCACTTCAATATCATATTCGCGAACATCTCTGCCCGAAACCTTTACAACACCCTCGCTTGTATCGTAAAGACGGGGAATAAGCGAAACAAAGGTGGATTTTGCAGAACCTGTTGCACCAAGAATACCAACGGTTTCACCGGATTTAATGGAAACATTGATATTATCAAGACATTTCTTTGCGGCATTTTTGGAATATCCAAAAGAAACATTTTCAAAGGAAACATCGCCGTTTTCAATAATTGTAACGGGGTTTTCAGGGTTTGTAATATCGCTTTCTTCCTTTAACACCTCGTCAATTCGCTCTGCAGAAGCGCGGGATATGGTCATCATAACAAAAACTATCGAGATCATCATAAGGGAGAAAAGGATCTGCATATTGTAAGTAAAAAATCCTGTAAGAGAACCGGTTGTAAAACCAACATTACCCGATTCAACAATAAGCTTTGC
>JAFYPJ010000120.1 GCA_017547545.1 Clostridia bacterium
AGCCAACGGTGTTATCAAGGGCGCGGAAAAGGAGGGCATTCTTTATCTTAACCCTCAGAACAATGCAATGAGAAGCGAATGCTCTCAGATGCTTTCCAACTTCCTTTACATTGAACCCGTATATGAAATAAACGGAAATGATCTTTCTCTATACAAGATAGTATACAACGAAAACGAAGAAGGCAGTGAAGGACCTACCCTGGAATCTGCACAGTATTTGGCAGGAGCTATCAAGCATACTCTTGGTATAGAGCTTCCTATTGTTAACGATACCGAGGTATATGATTACGAGATCCTTGTAGGCAGAACCGCCCGTGAGGATGCAGGCCTTGTATCTGTTGACAGAGAGAGCTTTAAGGATGATCAGATATATGTATGGTCTGTTCAGGGAAACCGCCTTGTTATAGCAGGTATTGATTCGGATTACGGTAATTACGATGACAGAAGCGGAAAGAATGTTGCCGGTACCCGTAATGCTGTTTTCAATTTCTGTATGAATGAACTTGGTTTCTACGAATACAGCAATATATATGATGATGATTTTATATACTGTGAACCCGATCCCGTAATATCCCTTGATGACGGATATTATTTTGAGGATATGACCTGGTACAGAATGCGTACCTTCTATATGCAGGGTTCTGTAAACGGCACCGGCGGATATTCCAAGAGCAAGGGTGGTAATATCAGCGAATGGATAACCGGTGATTTCGGTAATGAGGATCTTTACCATGAACAAACTCCCTGTATGTCTGATAAGGATAATCTTGCAAAGGTTATCGAAAATGTCAGAAAGGTTCTTTCAAATGACAGATATAAGCAGGTAAGCGTTATTACTATCGGTATCAATGACACTCCCAGTATGTGTTTGTGTGCAGATTGCAAGGAAACTATTCGTACATATAAGGCTAAGTCTGCAACCCTTGCACTTTTTGTTAATGCGGTTTGCGAAGCAGTAGAGAATGAATACCCTGAAGTTAAGTTTCAGATGGGTGCATATGGCATTTGTCAAAAGCCTCCTGTTGGAATTACCATGCATGACAATGTTATGATTGAGTTCTATACAGTAGCAAACTGCAGCGGACATGCATATGAGGATACAAGTTGCTCTATCAATAAAGAACTTGCAGAGAATCTTCAGGGTTGGGATGAAATTGCTGCCGGAGAAATAGTTGTATGGGACCATACAGGCGGTTTCATATACTTTATGACACCTCAGGCAGACTGGGATTCGCTTCTTGTAAATGTTCGTTTCTTTGCAGAGGCAAATGCAAGAGAAATGCTTATGAATTCTGTGTTCTACGGAGAGGATCTTCCTAACGGAGAGTCTCCTGATGTACATGCAGATCTTGGCAACATAAGAGCATATATGCTTTCTATGATCTATATGGATCCCTTTATGTCTCAAGAAGAGTTTTACTACAGACTTAATGCTTGCCTGAAGGCAAACTACGGTGACGGTTGGAAATATATCAGAGCATACATTGATATTATTTCCGAGCTTGGCAATTCCAAGGACCATTCCTTCCACGCTCCTCCCAGTGGTCATTATGATTATTCAGAAGTAAGCGAAAAGGCTGACTATATTAACTCATTATGGGAAAATGCAAAAGCATTGGCAGAGGGAGATGAATATACCCGTCTTGTAGTTCACGAAACCTCCTGGATATATCTCTACCAGTGTGCAACATATGATTCCCGTTATACCAACGGAACCGAAGAACAGCGTGCAGAATATGTTGCAAAGAATCAGTATTTGCTTGATTCCATTCTTAATTACCGCTTGCATTGGACAGAAGGAACGCTGAATCTTCTTGACAATCTTGATGTGACAGTTCAACCTAACAGATGGTAAAATAATTAAAAGGCTTTCCTTTGGGAAAGCCTTTTAAAGGAGATTTTATTTTCAAATGAAAAAAACTATAGGTATATTTGCCCATGTTGATGCCGGGAAAACAACTCTTTGTGAAGCTTTGCTTTACAATAACAAAGCCATACACAAAAAGGGTACTGTTAATACTGGGGATACCGTAATGGATGCGGCAAATGTTGAAAAGCAAAGGGGTATAACCTGTTTTTCGGGAGCTGCGGGATTTAAATACAATAACAATGATTATTATCTTATAGATACCCCCGGTCATACAGATTTTTTGCCCGATACCGAAAGATGTATGGCGGCTCTTGACTGTGCCGTAATTTGTGTTTCGGCGGTGGAGGGTGTGGAAAGTAATACGGAATTGCTCTGGGAGATGCTTGCCGAAAAGAATATTCCCTGTATCTTCTTTATAAATAAATGTGACAGGGATATATCTGACGCGGATAAAACCGTAAATGAACTTCAAAAGCGTTTTTCACCGTATATTTGCTTTTATCTTTCGGATGAATATACCGAAAATGTGGTAGCTGAAAATGATGTATTGATGGAAAAATATTTTTCCGGAACTGCCGAAAAAAATGAAATAGAAACAAATGCCTCGGTTTTGTTTATGAAAAGAAAGCTTTTTCCCGCAATACGCGGTTCTGCTTTGCAGAATACAGGTGTAGACGAGCTTATGGCGGCAGTAGATACTCTTTGCCGTACCCAATATTCGGATACGGATCCCTTTAAGGCCGAAATATTCAAGGTTTCCAGGATAAAGGATAAGCGTGTTTTATTTTGCCATATAAGAAGCGGCTCGGTTTTTGTAAGAGATGAGCTTTGCCAAGGGGAAAGGGTAAGTGAAATAAAGCTGTTTGATTCTGCCAGAAGCTCAAATGCAAATGTTGCAAGAGCAGGGGATGTTGTGCAGATATACGGTATTAGTTCCTATAATGCAGGAGACTGTATCGGCATAAAAGAAAAATTGGCAACAGTTATTCCCACAATGACCGCCAAGGTGATATATCCATCCTCTCTGTCCTCTTCAGATATGTATGCAAAGCTTAAAATTCTTGAAGATGAAGAACCAACTCTTTCTGTTGAACATGTTCTTCAGACGGGCGAGATATCCGTAAGAATAATGGGAAAAATACAGCTTGAAATATTAAAGCAGAGAATTGCGGAATATTTTGATATTGAAGTTGATTTCGGTAAATGTGAGGTTATTTATAAGGAAACGCTGTGCGATGCAACCGTAGGCTACGGACATTATGAACCTCTAAGACATTACAGCGAAGTGCATATTCGTATAGAACCCATGCCTAAGGGCAGCGGGATATCCTATGAAAGTGAATGTTCTCTTAATCTTCTTACATCAAATTATCAAAACCTTATCCGTACTCATATATTTGAAAAAGAACACAAAGGGGTACTTATAGGAGCAACATTAACTGATGTAAAATATACGCTTATAACGGGTGCTGCCCATGAAAAGCATACCGAGGGCGGTGATTTCAGGGAAGCGGTATACCGTGCCGTACGCCACGGTCTGATGCGGGGAAAAAGCAAATTGCTTGAGCCGTATTACCGTTGCCGTTTTTGTGTTGAATCATCTCTTTGCGGAAAGGTTCTTTCGGATATAACCAGAATGTGCGGAAAAAACACTTCAAGTGAAACCGCGGGGGAATCAAGTGTTATAATTTCAGAACTTCCCGTTGCAAATATAAATGAATATCAAAATGAATTTGTTTCATTTACAAGAGGAAAGGGCAGATTAACAATGAGCTTTTGCGGTTATGATGACTGCCATAACGAAAATGAAGTTATACAAAGATATTCATATCAGCCGGAAAGGGATCTTGAAAACACTCCGGATTCGGTTTTTTGCGCTAAAGGAGCAGGTTTTTTGGTGCCGTGGCATGAGGTGGAAAAATATATTCATTGCAAATAAATAAAAAAACTTGCATTTTATAAAAGTATGTGT
Source organism: Clostridia bacterium (assembly GCA_017547545.1). GTDB lineage: Bacteria > Bacillota > Clostridia > Oscillospirales > CAG-272 > RGIG7300. The sequence continues at coordinate 3,843 of JAFYPJ010000120.1, forward strand.
TATAATAAGCGCAAACAAAACAAACGGAGGTATTTTGTAATGGCATATGTAATCGGAGATGCTTGCATCGCTTGCGGTGCATGTTCAGACGCTTGCCCCGTAGAATGCATCACAGACGGCGGCGATAAGTACGTTATCGATGCTGACGCTTGCGTTGATTGCGGTACCTGTGCAGGCACTTGCCCTGTAGAAGCTATTGCAGCTGAATAATTAGCATTACTTAAAAGCAAACGGCAGGGTTCCCCTGCCTTTTGTTATGATACAGGAATATGATTGAATTATATGATGATGAAACCTTGACAAGGGTTAATGAAAATTTAGAGCTTATACAAAAAAAGCACGGACTTACATTCGGAACGGATGCCTATCTTCTTTATGCCTATATGAAGATGCAAAAAAGCTCCATAGCCGTTGATTTCGGTTGCGGAACGGGTATAATTTCACTTTTATGCGCGTCTAAAGGGAAATTCAAAAAAATATATGCCGTGGATGTTCAGGAAGAATTCTGCAATGTGGCTAAAAGAAATGCAGAGGGTAATTCTTTGAACAACATTATCGAAGTTGTATGTTCTGATGTAAGAGATTTTAAAACAGAAGCGGATATTGTTTTTACAAATCCGCCGTATATGCGTTCGGATAGCGGAAGATCAAATGAAAGCATTGCTAAAAACATTGCAAGGCATGAGATCTTCGGCGGGATATCCGATTTTGTTGGTGCGGCATCAAGGATACTTAAATATGGCGGTACCTTTTATTGTGTTTATCGTCCGGACAGACTTTGTGATCTCATATGCGCTATGCGAGAAAAAGCTATAGAACCCAAAAGGATGACCTTTGTTCATGCAACAATGGCGCATGAACCTTCTATGGTTCTTATAGAGGGGAAAAAGGGTGCAAAACCTTCTGTTACAGTAACAAAACCCCTTATTTTAAATGACAGAAAGGGAGAAACCGAGGATATAAAGTTTATTTACGAAAGAGGTGAATTCGGTGAGCAGTTCTGCAAGCGTTGAAAAGAATAAAGTGGAAAAAGGAACTCTTTATCTTGTGGCAACACCGATAGGGAATCTTTCCGATCTCAGCGAAAGGGCTTTTAAGGTGTTGTCGGAGGTGGATTTTATAGCCGCAGAGGATACCCGTAACACAGGTAAGTTGCTGTCTGTTCTCGGTATTTCAAAATCCATGACCTCTTATTATGAGCATAATAAAAAGCAAAGCGGAGAGAGTATTATACGCCGTTTGAAGGAAGGGGAAAGCTGTGCCCTTGTAACCGATGCCGGTACTCCTGCAATAAGTGATCCCGGAGAGGATCTTGTTCGTGAATGTATAAAAGAAGGTGTTCAGGTTACAAGCCTTCCCGGAGCGTGTGCCGTTATAGTGGCACTAACATTGTCCGGTATGGATACCCGCCGTTTTACATTTGAAGGTTTTTTACCTGTAAAGGGTAAGGAACGAAAGGATGTCTTGAGCGAACTTGCACTTGAAAAAAGAACCCTTATTCTTTATGAAGCTCCCCATAAATTAAAGGTAACCCTTGCTGATCTCCTTGAGTATTTCGGAAACCGAAGGATAGCTCTTTGCCGTGAGCTTACAAAGCTTAATGAAGAGGTTATGCGCCTTGAATTGTCTGAGGCGGTAAGCTATTATAATGAGCATGAGCCAAGAGGTGAATATGTTCTTGTACTTGAGGGTGCAAAAAATACGGTCATCTCTGCTTTCTGGCAGGAAATGACCGTTGAAGAACATATTGAATTTTATATATCCCAAGGCATGAAAAAGATGGATGCCATAAAGAATACCGCCAAGGACCGCGGTGTTCCCAAGAACGATATATATAAAGAAACCATTAAATAATATTCAGCCTTTTCAGCTCATTTTTTAACAGCCGCTGCCCTTCGTCGCTCATTTCAACCAAGGGCAGGCGGGGTTTTCCGCAGCTGTAACCAAGTATTCTCATAGCTGCTTTTACGGGTATTGGATTTATATCGCTGAAAAGAAGCGAATTCAATTCGCATAGTTTTATATGCATCTTTTGTGCGGTATCGTATTCCTTGTTGAACCAATTTTCACAGATATCGTGAATATATTTCGGTATTATATTTGATGTTACCGAAATGATTCCCATACCGCCTACTGCAAGGGTTGATATAAGATTGTCGTCATTTCCCGTATATATAAAAAGTTCATTTTCTGTTTCATAAACAAGACGGGCAAATTTTCCGATATTTGTGCTTGCTTCTTTTACACCAACTATATTTGGATGTACCGAAAGTGTACGGTATACCTCTAAAGGTATATCAACCGTTGTTCTTGACGGAACATTATAGATTATCATAGGCAGATCCACCGAATCTGCAATGGCAGAGAAACTTTTGATGAGTCCCTTTGAATTGGTTTTGTTGTAATACGGAGTAACAAGAAGTAACCCGGTTGCCCCGTTTGCGGACGCACATTTGGACATCATTATTGCATGTGCCGTATCGTTTGAACCGGTACCGCAGATAAGAGGTATCCTTCCGTTTACAATTTCGGCAGCATGGGCTATCATTTTTTGATGCTCGGTATCCGAAAGGGTAGGTGCTTCTCCGGTTGTACCGCAAAGAACAATTGCATCAATTTTTTGGGAGATCTGAAATTCAATTATTCGGGAGAGTTCTTTTAAATCAATATTTCCCGAATTGTCAAAAGGGGTTACTACGGCCGTTGCCGCCCCCTTGAATAAAAACTTTTTACTCATACTATATTCCTTATGTAATTTTTTTGGAGACTGAAATGATTAGAAACGAAATGCCCGAAACAAATCTTACAAAACAAGATTTTTATTATGACCTACCCGAAGATCGTATTGCTCAAACTCCCTTAAAGCAGCGAGATTCTTCCAAGCTTATGGCAGTTGACCGCAAAACGGGAGAGATAAATCATAAGATATTTCACGATATTATAGATTCACTCAATGAAGGCGATGTGCTTGTTATCAATGATTCCAAGGTTATTCCCGCACGCCTGTACGGTGTTAAGGAAGACAGCGGGATAGACATGGAAGTGCTTTTGCTGCGCGCAAGAGGACTTGACAGCTGGGAGGTTCTTTGCCGTCCCGGCAGACGGGCAAAGCCGGGTACTAACATTATATTCGGAAACGGACTTCTTCGTGCTATCGTTACCGATGTTATTGAAGACGGTAACAGAATTGTTAAGTTTGAATATGAAGGTGATAATCTATATTCAATATTCGATCAGATAGGCCATATGCCCCTCCCCCCTTATATTACCGAAAAGTTAGAGGATAAAAACAGATACCAGACAGTTTATGCACGCGAAGAAGGATCTGCCGCTGCACCTACCGCAGGTCTGCATTTTACCCCTGAATTGCTTGAAAAGATCAAGGCAAAGGGTGTAAAGATAGCTCCCGTAATGCTTCATGTAGGCTTAGGAACCTTCCGCCCCGTAAAGGAAGATAAGCTTACCGACCATATCATGCACAGTGAATTTATTTCGGTTTCAAAGGAATCTGCCGATATTATAAATAACCGAAGCGGCAGACTTATTTGTGTTGGAACTACTTCTTGCCGTACAATAGAAAGCGCCGCCGATGAAAACGGTGTTGTACAGGCAATTTCAGGAGATACAGGTATATTTATCTACCCCGGTTATAAGTTTAAAGCGGTTGAAGGTCTTATAACTAACTTTCACCTTCCGGAAAGCACACTTTTAATGCTTGTTTCCGCATTTTCTTCCCGTGAGATAATGCTTAATGCTTACAATGAAGCAATAAGGGATGATTATCGCTTTTTCTCATTTGGGGACGCGATGTTCATTCATTAAGCCCCCAAAAGCTTGCGCTTTCGGGGGAACCCCCATTGGGCCCCGTACGCTCGCGCCCTGCTCACCGCAGGCGGGTCTGTAAGGTGTAAAAACCGTGGCGCATGTCCCCGGTTTTTACGAAATTTTATTGTAATATAAATTCTTACATCCCGTAAGTATTGGTTTTATACTAATCCCCCAAAAACATTCGTTTTCGGGGAATCCATTTCGATTTAGGAAAGAATAAATATATGTCAAAAAAAATCAAAATAGTCGCCGTTGTCGGGCCAACGGCAGGGGGCAAAACTGCCCTTGCCATTGAGCTTGCCAAGAGACTGGACGGTGAAATAATCTGTTGCGATTCAATGCAGATATATAAAAAAATGGTAATAGGCTCTGCTGCTCCCACGGAAAAAGAAAAGCAGGGTATCCCTCATCATCTTTTTGGCTTTGTTCCGGTAGAAAAGAATTTTTCCGCAGCTGACTATGTTCCGCTTGCAAGGCAGAAAATAGAAGAAATTGCTTCAAGAGGTAAGCTACCCATACTTTGCGGAGGAACGGGATTATATCTGGAAAGTCTTATGTATCAAAGCGATTACAGCCCTTCTGTTGATATGAAGATAAGGGATGAGCTTAACAAAAAGGGCGAAGAAGAGCTTTATGAAATGCTTGAAAAATACGATCCCGAAGCAGCAAAGCAAATTCATAAAAACAATAAAAAAAGAGTAGTTCGCGCCCTTGAAATATACCTTGGAACCGGTAAAACAAAAACCGAATGGGATGCCGCAACACGAACTAAAGAATCTATTTACGATGCTCGTGTTTTCGTGCTTTCCTACAGAGACCGTGAAATTTTGTATGAGCGTATAAACCGCCGTGTGGATATTATGGTAGAATCCGGGCTTATTGATGAAGTTAAAGGTATAGATTTCCCCGAAGGTTCAACTGCAGGTGAGGCTATAGGTTATAAGGAGTTAAGGGGTTATCTTTCGGGAAAAGCAACTCTTGAAGAGGCTGCAAATGATATCAAGCAGGCAACACGGCGTTATGCAAAGCGCCAGATAACCTGGTTTAAAAGAGAAAAGAATGCCTTGAATTTATATGCCGACGATTATGATAAGCTTGAGGATATTGTAAATATTGTATTAAATTACTTAACAAGTTGAAAATTATATGATATAATATAGGTTAATTATTAGGGAGGGGAGAAAGGCATGGATAAGAAGTATCTTAAAAATGTGGTGATATATATTCTTTCGGCTATTCTCTCTGTACTTTTAATTGCGTATATCGTGTATCACCTTGTAAACAGCTTTTCTTCGGATGTAGAAACAATGGCGGCAAACATAGTAACCCTGAGTGAAACCTATACCGCTGAGGCTTACATATTCCGCAACGAAAAGGTTCTTTATTCGGATAACATAGGCAGTGTAAGTTATCTTTATGATGACGGCACAAAGATCGGTGCCAATACAGATATTGCAACTGTTTATTCCGGAAATAACACCCCGGAAACAGAGGCAAGAGTAAGCGATATAGAAAGGCAGCTTTCGATTCTTAAAAACAGCAGTGTGGTTCAGGATACTACCGTTTCTGATTCTTCGGTTATAGATGCAAGAATTGATTCTCTTTACTATACTATACAAACCAAGATAAATCAGGGCGATATAGACTATGTTTTATGGAGTAAGGACGAGCTTCTTACCCTGATGAACAAAAGGCAGCTTGTTTTAGAGCTTACAGACGGATTTTCGGCGCAGATTGCAGAGCTTGAAAATGAAAAAAAGGATCTTACTGCATCTATGGATTCGGAAGGTAAAACTGTTTCTTCTGGTAATGTAAGCGGATATCTTTATTCGGATGTAGACGGTTATGAAAGTATTTTTACCGCAGAAGCGGTAGACAGCTTTACCATTGACGATTTTTATGAAATGACAGAATCTGCTCCGAAGGTGTCCGAAAATGCTGTGGCAAAGATAGCAACAAGCTATAAATGGTATATTGCATGTGAGGTTCCTTCGGTTCATCAGCAATATTATACCGAAGGGCAGGAATATACGGTTTCATTCCCCTTCTGCGGCGGCAAATCAATTCCCATGAAGCTATACCGTATTGTAACAGGTTCGGAGCAACCGGAAATAATCCTTGTATTTGAAACGGGATCTGTTCCTGAAGATTTCAACTTTTTGCGTAAGCAATCTGTTGAGATAGTTCAGCAGTCTTACACAGGATACCGTATACCCGTATCAGCGGTAAGAATGGTAAAGGGAAAGCAAGGTGTTTATGTGAAAAGTGGGAACACGGCAGTGTTTAAGGAGATAAATCCCCTTGTGGAATTAGACGGATATTTTATAGTAGAAGAGCAGGACAGAATCAACGACGAAAATTACGCATCAAAGCTTGGTATGTATGACCTTGTTATCGTAAAAGGAAAGAAAATGTATGAAAACAAGATTATCCAATGAGTATAAAGCCCAATTGGCACAAAACATTTCAGATATCAAAAGTAAAATCGACAAAGCAAAGCAGGGAAACAACAAAGATGTTACCTTGCTGTGTGCAACAAAAACAGTTCCTGCCGATGTAATAAATTATGTAACCGGGGAGTTTGGTATAACTGCAATTGGTGAAAACAGGGTGCAGGAGCTTCTTGAAAAATACGATCAGCTTGATCTTACCAATGTAGAGCTTCATTTTATAGGTTCTTTACAGACCAATAAAGTAAAGTATATAATTGATAAGGTGTGCATGATTCATTCTCTTGATTCACTGAAATTGGCAAAGGAAATAGACCGTCAGGCAAAGAAAATAGGTCGTGTTATGGATGTCCTTGTTGAAATAAACATTGGTGAAGAAGAAAATAAGGGTGGTATAATGCCATCGGAGCTTGAGTCATTTCTGGACGAAATCAGCGTTTTTGACAACATTCGCGTGCGCGGATTGATGACAATTGCGCCAAATTGTGAAAGAAATGAAGATTATTATAAATATTTTGAAAAAACTAATCGGTTTTTTATTGACATTTTACCAAAAAAAATGCATAATATATATAGTCCTATCCTTTCAATGGGTATGAGTGACAGTTTTGAGACTGCAATAGAGTGCGGATCCAATCTTGTAAGATTGGGAACCGTAGTATTCGGTCAGAGATAAACAGTGAAAACTGTATATACTTAAAATGAAAATAAAGAAAATACATGGAGGTACAAATATTATGGGTTTCATGGACAAGTTTAAAAATATGGTAAATCCCGACGAGAATTTTGAAGAGGAAGAATACGGTTACGACGGTGAGGAATATGAAACCGTTGAACAGCAGGCTCCTCAGGCTAATCAGACCTTTGGTTCTGCTAATGCAGGTTCTGCCCTTGAACTCAAGGTTATTCGTCCCGAGCGTTTTGAAACAGTAACACAGATAGCAGATCATCTTCTTAACAACCGTACTGTTGTTCTCAATCTTGAAGCAACAAATAAGGAAACAGCTAAGAGAATGATAGACTTCCTTTCCGGTGTTGCTTATTCTATCGAAGGCAATCTCAAAAAGGTTGCAAATCATACTTTTGTAATCACTCCCGGTAATGTTGCAGTTTCCGGTGAACAGGTTCAGCCTGCAGCAACTGCTGCTCCTGCACAGCCCGTACAGGAAGGCATGTTTTAATCCTTAATTGGGTTTACTTATGACAATACTATTGGGAGGCTGAAAAAGTCAGTCTCCCAATAACATGTTATAAAGATAGTTGGATTTTGCTGAAAGCGGGGTACAAATGGGGTATTTTGGGTATATAATTTCCGGCATTTTGGCACTTATGACCGACACTATGATGCTGATGTTTTTTATCCGCATGGTAATGTCATGGATAAGTCCGGAGCCTATCGGTAAATTGGGATTTTTTATATTTACCTGTACGGAATTTGTTGTTGCTCCCATAAGGGAGTTGCTTAACCGTTTCAGATTTTTTGCCGAATCTCCCCTTGATTTTTCCTTTATTGCGGCGGCATTGCTTTTGTTTATTGTCAGGTCATTTTTATAACATGAGTGAATTATTATTTGCCAGAGCGGATGATGTTATCCGGAGGGCGGAAAACGGAATGTTTGCTTACGGAGATTTTCTTAATGAAAATGAATCTGCGCAGGTGAAACAATATGTGGGAACAGCTTCAGGCGGTATTGTGTACCGTTTTTGGGGCGGCTTTGAGGGAAGTGAAAGATGCAGATTTTTTGCTTACCCGGAATATTATGATTTTGATGAATTAAAGGATTGCATAAAAGCTGTTGAAATAAAGGGAAGCGGTTTTGTAAGCCTTAATCATTCCTCCTATCTCGGTGCATTGACCGCATTGGGTATAGACAGAGCAAAGATGGGAGATATAGTGCTTCAAGAAAACAGCGCGATCTTGTTTACCGATGAAAAAATATCGGAGTTTTTACTTACACAGCCTTCACCTCTTACAAGAGTGGGGAAAGATTGTGTTAAGCTATATGAGTTTGAACCGGAAAAGAATTTCGGTATAGAGAGAAAATACAAAGAAATATTTGATACACTTGCCTCACCAAGACTTGATGCGGCGGTATCGGCTCTTGCATGTGTTGCAAGGGAAAAGGCGAAAAATATAATATTATCGGGATCGGTCCAATTGAATTATTTGTTGGAACAGCGCCCCGATATACAGATTTTAAACGGTGATATAATCACTATCCGCGGTACGGGAAAATTTTTGATCGTAAGCGTTAGCGAAAAAACAAAAAAAGAAAGATACAGGCTTAGTGCCAAGAAATATATTTAGGCAATGCTTGCCTATATACGCGAATCAAACAAATAACGAAATAACAAAAGGAGAAGCATGATGTTAACTCCCGATGAGTTAAAAATTCCCGAATTTACAAAATCCATAAGAGGCTACAATCCTCAGGAAGTGGATGCACAGATAGAGTATTTAAAAAAGAATTATTCAGAGCTTTATGTGCGTCTGGCAGAAAAGGACCGTGCATATTCGGAACTTGTAAAAAAATATAAAGAAGCAACCAAAGATAAAGACGCGGTAAGAAGCGATCTTCTTGATGCAAAGCTGGCAAGTGAACAGATAATTGACGATGCAAAAGAAAAGGCAGAGATAGTTGTTCAGGCTACAAAGCGTAATTGCGATTTTATAATCAATGATTTTCGCCGTGCTGTTGCTGAAGAAAGAAATAAACTTCTTGCAATTCAGGCAAGACTCCAATCGTTAAAGGATGTATTGCTCAATGAATGCAGAGCGTATATGGATGCAGTTGACAACCTTACGGATATATCGGACACAACCCTTTACTATCAAAGCGATGATGAGCTTGTTTCAAGAGCCATAGACGAGGTTAAAACCGATGTTAAATACGCTATGGTTGAAAAACAGCAGCTTGATACAATATCGGATGAAGAAGCAAAGGTTGATCTTGAATGCTTCTCGGAAATACCGATAGACGAAGAGGACGAGGATGCAGATATAAAGATAGCATCCGAAACCAAAGTAATAACCTCTGAGGTTGATATGGCAAAAACCGTGGCAATACCCGATGAGCAAAAAGCAACCATCGGTGATAAATATATGGAGTTTCTTGAGGAGCTCTCAAATGATAAAAGTGATTCAAACAAGGAGTAACAATAGATATGGATTATACCGCAACACTTAATCTGCCCAAAACAGAGTTTTCGATGAGGGCAAACCTTCCCCAGCGTGAGCCTGATATGCTCAAGGCTATGGAGGATAAGGATCTTTACAATGCAATGCTTGCCCGTAATGAGGGCAAACCCTATTTTGTACTTCATGACGGCCCTCCCTTTTCAAACGGAAATATCCACATGGGTACAGCACTTAACAAGGTACTTAAAGACTTTATAGTAAAGTATAAATCTATGGCAGGCTTCTATACCCCCTATATTCCCGGTTGGGATAATCACGGTATGCCTATTGAAAGTGCAATTATCAAAAAGAATAAATTAGACAGAAAGAAGATGTCTGTATCCGATTTCCGCCGTGCTTGTCATGAATTCGCAATGAATTTTGTTGGCATCCAGATGGCATCCTTTAAGCGTCTTGGTGTACTTGGTGAATGGGACGATCCCTATCTCACCATGGATCCCAAGTTTGAGGCAAAGGAAGTAAGAGTATTTGGCGAAATGTACAAGAAGGGCTATATTTATAAGGGACTCAAGCCCGTATATTGGTGCCCTCGTGACGAGACAGCTCTTGCGGAAGCAGAAATTGAGTATAAGGATGCTTCCTGTACCTCTATTTTTGTTAAGTTTAATGTTACCGATGATAACGGTAAATTTGAAGGTCTTTGTGATCTTTCCAAAACTTACTTTATCATCTGGACAACAACCACATGGACTCTTCCCGGTAACCTTGCAATAGCTATCCATCCCAGAGAAAACTATTCTCTTATCAAGGCTGCAAACGGTGAGTTTTATGTAACTGCAGATATGCTTGCAGAACGCACTATGAAAAACGGTGGTATCGGGGAATATGAAATCGTTGCAACCTTTAAGGGCAGCGAGCTTGAATTTGTTAAAACCAAGCATCCCTTCCTTGACCGTGAAAGTGTAGTTGTAAATGCAGATTATGTTACCATGGAAAGCGGTACAGGCTGTGTACACACAGCTCCCGGTTTTGGTGCAGAAGACTACCTTACAGGTATGAAATATAAAATGGATATCATCGTTCCCGTTGATGACCGCGGTTATCAGACCAAGGACGCAGGCAAGTTTGCAGGCATGTTCTATGAAGAATCCAATGCTGCAATTCTTGAAGATCTCAAGGAAACAGGCGCGCTCTTTGCAAGTGAGGATGTTGTTCACTCCTATCCCCACTGTTGGAGATGTAAGCAGCCTATCATCTTCCGCGCAACGCCTCAGTGGTTCTGCTCTGTAGATGCATTTAAGGATGAAGCAATTGCTGCTTGTGATAATGTGAAGTGGATGCCTGCATGGGGCGAAGGCAGAATGAAGGCTATGATCCGTGAAAGAGCAGACTGGTGTATTTCCCGTCAGCGTCATTGGGGCCTTCCCATTCCCGTTGTTTACTGTGAAAAGTGCGGCAAGCCCATTTGTACAGAAGATACCATCAATAAGATTGCAGATACATTTGCGGCAGAAGGATCTAATGCATGGTTTGATAAGGAAGCAAGCGAGCTTCTTCCCGAAGGTTTTGTATGTCCTGTTTGCGGCGATACACATTTCACAAAGGAAACCGATACACTTGACGGTTGGTTTGACTCCGGTTCAACCCACTTTCAGGTTCTTGAAGAAGCAGACGATATGCCTTGGCCTGCAGACCTCTACCTTGAAGGTGCCGACCAGTACAGAGGTTGGTTCCAGTCCTCTCTTCTCACCGCTGTTGGTGCAAAGGGAGAGGGTGCGCCCTATAAGGCAGTTCTTACTCACGGTTGGGTTGTTGACGGTGAAGGTAAGGCAATGCATAAATCTCTCGGTAACGGTGTTGCTCCCGAAGAGGTTATCAAGAAGTACGGCGCAGACCTCCTTCGTCTTTGGGCTGCTTCAGGCGACTTCCGTGTGGATGTTCGTGTATCCGATAACATTTTCAAGCAGCTTTCCGAAACCTACAGAAAGATCAGAAATACAGCAAGAATGTTTATGGCTAATATCGGCACACCCGAAGAGGATTTTGATCCCAACCGTGACATGGTAGCCGTAGATGAACTTTGTGATATAGACAAGTGGGCACTTGCCCGCATGAACAAGCTGGCTGCAGCGGTTACAGAAGCTTATGATAATTATGAATTCCATATTCTTTATCATGAGATATCCAATTTCTGTACCATCGATATGTCTAAACTTTACATCGATATCGTAAAGGACAGACTTTATGTTGAAAAGAAGGAAAGTAAGGCACGCCGCAGCGCACAGACTGCAATGTACATCATTCTCAACGCTTTAACAAGAATGATTGCCCCTATCCTTTCCTTTACTGCAGATGAGATATGGGGAACAATGAGTCATGAAGATAGTGATGATAAGCGTTCCGCACTTCTCAACGATATGCCCAAATATGAAGAAAAATATGCTTTTTCTGAAATCGAAGCGCATTGGAACAAGCTCTTTGAAATGAGAGATGATGTTATGAAGGCTCTTGAAGAAGCAAGAGCAGCAAAGCTTATCGGTAAGTCTCTTGAGGCTAAGATAACTATTTCTGCAAATGCAGAAAAGAAGGCTGTTCTTGAAAGCTTTGGAGACGAGCTTAAAACAGTATTCATTGTTTCTGCTGTAGAACTTGCTGAAACAGAGGGTGAAGAACTCAAGATCGAGGTTGCGGTAGCCGACGGTAAAAAGTGTGACCGTTGCTGGATGCATTCTACAGAAGGTACTGAAACCGAAGACGGTTTCCTTTGCAAGAGATGCGCAGAGATATTGGCATAAAGTTAATTATATTTTCCCTTATTTCAATAGCGGTTATAGTGCTTGATCAGATAACAAAGTATATCTGTATAAAGAGTTTGGAGCTTCAGGAGTCAAAAGAGATCATTTCGGGAGTTTTGAATTTTACCTATATCCGTAATGAGGGAGCCGCATTCGGAAGCTTATCCGAGAACCGTTGGATATTTATGATAGCTTCGGTGGTGCTTATTGCGGCAATAATAATATATGTTATATATGATAAGACCATGAAGAGATGTATGGTTGTATGTCTTTCCATGATAGCGGGCGGCGGTATCGGAAATATGATAGACCGCATTGCCTTGGGTTATGTTGTGGATTTTATAGATGTAAAATTCCTCCCTTTCTGGAAATGGATCTTCAATGTAGCGGACAGCTTTGTATGCGTTGGCGCGGTGCTGTTGCTTCTTCTTATCATAATATACGAAATCAAAGAAAAAAAGGAAAAGAAAAACGATGTCAATACAGAGCTTTAATGCCCAAACTGATGATATCGGAAAGAGAATCGACCAATTTATTGCGGAACGGGCAGAACTTACCCGTTCCGCTTCTCAAAAGGTATTGGCAGACGGTTGCGCCAGGGTGAACGGAATAACCGTTAAAAAGAATTATAAAATGGCATTTGGTGATGAGGTTACAGTAGATATACCTGAGCCCGAACCTCTTGATGCTCTGCCGGAAGATATACCCGTTGATATTGTTTATGAAGACGAGCATCTTGCTGTTGTAAATAAGCCCAAGGGGATGGTTGTTCATCCTGCACCGGGTAACTACACAGGAACCTTAGTAAATGCCCTTTTGTTTCATATGGAGGGAAGGCTTTCTTCAATCAACGGAGTTATCCGTCCAGGGATAGTTCACCGTATAGATAAAAACACAAGCGGTCTTTTAATGATAGCCAAAACAGATGCGGCACATCTCGGACTTGCCGAACAGATAAAGGAACACAGCTTTGAAAGGCAGTATGAGGCAATTTTGGTTGGAAATCCTAAGGATGATACGGGAACAATAGTTGCTCCCATAGGCCGTCATCCCGAGGACCGTAAAAAAATGGCTATAGTAAAGGACGGAAGAAATGCTATAACTCATTATACCGTTCTTGAAAGATTTCCCGGATTCTGCCATGTTTCTCTGAAGCTTGAAACAGGCAGAACACATCAGATAAGAGTTCATACAAAGAGCATCGGGCATGGTGTTTTGGGAGATACTCTTTACGGACAGGGAAAAACAAAATTTGAACAGAATAATAAATCATTGATATGTGAACAATGCCTGCATGCAAAAAGCATAGGCTTTGTTCATCCCATAACAAACGAAAAAATCAGTTTTACAAGTGAATTGCCCGAATATTTTACGGCTTTGCTTGAAAAATTAAGAAAAATGAATGACTGACGGAGGAAACACGATGAATAAGGAAAAGTTTTATATAACTACGGCGATAGCGTATGCTTCCCGTAAGCCCCATATCGGTAATACCTATGAGGTAATTATGACCGATGCCATAGCAAGATACAAGAGAATGATGGGCTATGATGTTTTCTTCCTCACAGGAACAGATGAACACGGTCAGAAGATCGAAGATCTTGCAAAAGAATCAGGTATCGAGCCTCAGAAGTATGTAGACGGTGTGGCAGATACCATTAAAAACATTTGGGATATGGTTGGTGCAAGCTATGATAAGTTTATCCGTACAACCGATGATTATCATGAAAAGGCTGTACAGCATATCTTTAAAAAGCTTTATGATCAGGGTGATATCTATAAGAGCGAATATGAAGGTTGGTACTGTGTACCCTGTGAATCCTTCTTTACCGACACTCAGGTTGTAGACGGTAAGTGTCCCGATTGCGGCAGACCTGTTGAGCGTATGAAGGAGGAAGCATACTTCTTCAAGATGAGTGCATATCAGGACAGACTTCTTAAATATATTGAAGAAAACCCCGGCTTTATTGAACCCGAATCCCGTAAAAAGGAAATGGTAAATAATTTCTTAAAGGCAGGGCTTCAGGATCTTTGCGTTTCAAGAACCAGCTTTAAATGGGGTGTTCCCGTTACCTTTGACGACAGACATGTTATCTATGTTTGGATAGATGCACTTTCAAACTATATCACGGCTCTTGGTTATGATGTTGATGAAAAGGGTGAGCTTTACTCCAAGTATTGGCCTGCCGATGTTCATATTATAGGAAAGGATATTCTCCGTTTCCATACAATTTACTGGCCCATTATCCTTATGGCATTGGGCGAGCCTCTTCCCAAGAAGATATTCGGACACCCTTGGCTTCTCTTTGGTGCTGATAAGATGAGCAAATCAAGAGGAAACACAATATATGCCGATGATCTTGTAGCACGCTTCGGAGTAGACGGTACCCGCCATTATGTTCTTTCCGAAATGCCCTACAATTCAGACGGTAGTATAACCTACGAAAACTTTATTGCGCGTTACAATTCAGATCTTGCAAATAACCTCGGTAATCTTGTAAACCGCACAATTGCCATGACAAAGAAGTATTTCGACGGTATCGTTCCTGCAAGAGGTGAGATAACCGAGCTTGACCGCGAGCTTATTGGGGCAGTTGAGGAAGCAAAGGCTTCCATGTTCAAGAATATGGATGAATATAAGATTGCCGATGCAGAGGATGCAGTATTTACTGCCCTTCGCCGTGCAAATAAATATATTGATGAAACCACACCCTGGGTTCTTGCAAAGAATGAAGAGGATAAGTCCAGACTTGGTTCTGTTATGTACAATCTTCTTGAAACCATCAGAGTATGTGCAAATCTCCTTTATCCCTTCCTTCCCACAACCTCCGAAAAGATTCTTTGCCAGCTCAATACCGAATGTAAGAGTCTTGATTTTGGCGGTATGGAAGAAGGCAAGAGCGTAGGCGAAGCAGAAGTGCTCTTCTCAAGAATAGATGAAGCAAAGATGCTTGCTGAAATAGAAGCTGAAATGGCTGCAAAGGCAGAAGCAGAAAAACCTGTTGAAAAGCCTGAAGGTCTTGCGCTTATTAACTTTGAAGATTTCGGTAAGGTAGAGCTGCGTACAGCACAGGTTGTGGAATGTGAACCTATTCCCAAGGCAAAGAAGTTACTTAAACTTCAGCTTGATCTCGGCTATGAAAAGCGTCAGGTTGTTTCCGGTATTGCTAAATTCTATAAGCCCGAAGATCTTATTGGCAAAAAGGTGGTAATGGTTGCGAACCTAAAGCCTGCTAAGCTTTGCGGAGTTGAATCCAACGGTATGATTCTGGCTTCCGGTGAAGAAACGGTTCGCGTTGTATTCCTCGATAGCGAAACCCCCAACGGAGAAAGAGTGTGCTGATGAAGATCATTGATACCCATGCTCATTATGATGACAGACGGTTTGATGATAATAGAGATGAAATAATAGCCGGTGTTTTATCCACCGGCTATATCAAAAATATCATCAATGCAGGCTGTGATATAAAAAGCTCCAAGGCAAGTCTTGCTTTGGCAAAAAAATATCCGCAGTTTTATGCTACCTGCGGAATCCATCCCCACGACAGCGGCAAATGCACCGATAAGGACAGAGTTCTTCTTGAGCTTGAATCTCTTTTGAGAGAAGAAAAGTGCGTTGCCTTAGGGGAAATAGGACTTGATTATTACTATGATTTTTCTGACAGAGAAAGTCAGATGAAGTGGTTTGAATATCAAATGCAGTTGGCAAAGCGTCTTTCGATGCCTGTGGTTATTCATGATCGCGAGGCTCACGGTGACTGTATGGATATGGTTCGTAAATATCCGGATGTAATAGGTGAATTCCATAGTTATTCAGGTTCAGCC
>JAFYPJ010000016.1 GCA_017547545.1 Clostridia bacterium
ATGATCTACAAGCAATAACAATAATTAATAATAATTATTACTCTATTAAAGCACCCAACAAGCGAATACTTGAAAAAATTATGTAGTTTTCTGAAATTTCCAGATCAAATTTTTCATTACGGTACAATACTCCTGGTTTTGCTGATCTGTACACTTGCTCTATTTCATAAGCCAATTCATCATAGAAGGTATAGGTTGCAATGCCCATAAGAAGTAATATTGCAATTATAGCCGCAATAAGGCGTATCTTAATTTTTTTGTTTTTATGTGTACGGATATTTGTTTTTGAAAGTATTGCTTCGGTTCTGATATCTATTTCTTCACTTGAAAACTCTTTAACCGATTTTAGACTTCTTAACAATTCATAACATTCATCGATAAGAGTTATATTTATATCCTTTTCTTTTTTCTCGATCTCCCGGTTGATCAAGGCGTAAAGAAGATCGGTAATTTCAGCTCTTTTTTGTTCATTACTCATGTTTGATCTCCTATTTATCGCCTGTTAAAGCAATAAGCAGCTTTAATGTTGTCATTCCGATTCCGCCAATACAAAATGTTTCCATGACCTTTTTATAAAGCTTCTTTTTCAATGAATATACACGCATTTGTGCAGTACTGTATTTAATATTTAGTTTTTCCGATATTTCCTTAAAGGAAAGATTATTTTCAAAATAAGCGCGGTAAAGCTCCCGTTCTTCATTTGATAATTGATTCAGTATATTATTTTTATGCATTTCTATTTCCGAATCGCTTATTATAAGGTCGGATAAATCCGCACTGTCTTCCGGCAAGGTGTCGATATCATCAATGAATTGCAGCTTTGCTTCGGTTTTCTTCTTTCGATTATAATTTTTAAGCTTATAATCGGTTGTTTTTAAAAGCCAGCTGTATATACAGTTATCCTTTATTTTATCCCATTTTAAAACAAGCTCTATAAATATTTCCTGGGTACAGTTTTCTGCATCTTCCTGTTTATATGAGGTATTATATAAACATAAGTTGTATATTCTATTATAATATTTTTTAATAGCTTCTGTTTTTGTCATATTGTTTTCCCGATATCATATATATTGTATTTATAATAACATAAAACAAATTGTTTTTCAAGAGAGTAAAATAAGGTTGGCATTTTGCCAACCTTATTTTTTATATTCAATAAACTTATTGGTTTCAAGTATCTTGAAAAACTGTGCCAATCGTGGATACAAGGGTTCTGCTTTTTCACCGAAATGCTCTTTTACCGGTTCACCCATATCAAGTATACAACGGTTTCCGTCTATTAAGAGCCAGGCAAAGCTGCCGTTTTCGTCAAGATGAATGTGAGAAACCTTGGGCTTGCGCAATAAGATCTGAGTTAAACGCTTAACTACCCCTTTGTTTTCAACATGCAGAGTTACAATACCCTTATCATCCTTTGTCCATTCAATACCTTCTTTTACAACGGGAATGTTTTCAAGATAGTTTGCCTTAATTTTAGTTCTTTTCATTCTTTTTCTTTTTTAAAGCAAAGAGAACAACAAAGAGCATTACAAGGGCAAATACGAAGATGCTGAGAATGTTTTTAACTGCCAAAGGTAATCCTGCTGTTACAGCGGAAAGGTCTACAACCTTATCAACACCGAATACTGCAAGAAGTGCAAGAAGGATACCAACAAGGCCTTCGCCTGCGATCATACCGGAACAGAAGAGAACACCGTTACTTGTGCATTCTTCTTTGCGCTTTGTGTCCTTGATTCTGTCGAATACAAGACGAACAAGACCGCCAACCATGATACAAGCATTAAGGTGAACGGGGAGGTAAACACCGATTGCAAAGGGAAGTACGGGGATACCGATGATTTCAACAACGACAGCAATAAAGATACCGATAAATACGAGATTCCAGGGAAGGTTACCGTCTGTTACACCTTCAACGATCATCTTCATAAGTGTTGCCTGAGGAGCAGCGATCTCCGCAGAACCGAAGCCCCATGCGGAATCGAGAAGATAGAGAGTACCGCCGATAGCAAATGCGGATGCAACAACACCGATGATCTCACCGATCTGCTGCTTCATAGGTGTAGAACCTAAAATGTAACCGGTTTTAAGGTCCTGGGATGTGTCACCGGAGATTGCGGCAACGATACAGATGATAGAACCGATTGCAATAGCGCTTCTCATAAGCTCTGCACCGGAGTTGCCTGTAACCTTAAGAATAACTGTTGCGATAAGAAGTGTTGCAATAGCCATACCGGAAACGGGGTTGTTGGAGGAACCAACGATACCAACCATACGGGAAGAAACGGTTGCAAAGAAGAAACCGAAGATTACAACAATGATCGCACCTAAAAGGGATACGGGAATTGCGGGAACAAGCCATACAACTATAGTAAGAACTGCAATAGCAATAAGAACTATAAGCATAGGAATATCTTTTTCGGTACGGCTGTTACCTGCCTTACCGGAAGTTGTCATGCTCTTAAGAGCACCAACGAAGGTCTTAACAATAAGGGGGAGAGACTTGATAAGGCTGATAATACCGCCTGCTGCCAAAGCACCTGCACCTATGTATCTGATGTAGCTGCCCCAGATAGCATAAGCACCTGCTTCGCCGCCTGCACCAAATGCATCAACAATATCCTTATTGCCGCTGAATACGAGCATAGGAATGATAACAAGCCATGCAAGTACACCACCGCCAAACATATAGGAAGAAATTCTGGGACCGCAGATAAAACCAACAGAAGCAACTGCGGGATATATCTGTGTACCAAAAGCACCTGCAAAGCCCTTAACCGCAAAGGTAATCTCACCTGCAACAAGCTTAAGTCCGTCAATGATGAACTTGAAAATAGCTGCAATACCCATACCTGCGAAAACTACGCCTGCATTGGAGCCACCCTCTTCGCCTGCCAAAAGAACCTCGGCACAAGCCTTGCCTTCGGGATAGGGAAGGGTTCCGTGTTCCTTAACGATAAGAGCGTTTCTCAAAGGAACCATAAAGAATACGCCTAAAAGACCGCCGAGAAGTGCAATAAGAGTTATCTCAACGATACCGGGCTTGTCCATAACACCGTCCTTTGCCCAAAGGAAAAGAGCGGGAAGGGTGAAAATGGCACCTGCGGCAAGGGATTCACCTGCCGAACCGATTGTTTGAACTACATTGCTTTCAAGGATAGAGTTTTTACGCATAATTACGCGTATAACACCCATAGAGATAACTGCTGCGGGGATAGACGCAGATACTGTCATACCTACTCTGAGTCCAAGATAAGCATTGGCAGCACCGAATATTACTGCAAGAAGAATACCCATGATAATGGAGGTAACCGTTAATTCGGGAGTTACCTTACTTGCAGAAATATAAGGCTTAAATTCGTTTTGTTTATCCATTATATTCTCCATTCCGCCGCGTTGCGGCACAATTAGTAATTCATTATATCATATTTTTATCTGAAAATCAATATTTATATAAAAAATAACAGTTTTGAAATTCAAATTTGAATATCAAAACTGTTGATAATTTATTTAAGGTATAATTCATCACAATGTAAAAATGCATTTGCATTGGTAAGCGATGTCATGGGAAGCTCTACGCTTGCACCGCAGCTTTCGCAGACAATGCGAACATTGTTGTAATCGGGAGCAACGAACTCAAAACGGTATTCGGGAATATCCGTTTCCTTGCAGGAACAGTGAATATTACCTTCCTCTTTTAATTCCGCAAGCATAAAACGGATTATATCCTCTATTGCAGGATCATCGGGATTGTCAAATTCATCCCCTGTATGGAGTCCGTCAAGGCTTGTAACACCTGCTTCCTCAAACATACCCAAAAGCATGCTTTCATTTTCCTTTAAAGCCTCTATTACCGCGTCCTTTGCACCAATAAAGCATATATCAAGTCCTGTATAGGTGCAGCCTAATCTGAACAGCTCCTTTGAGAAGAAAAGCTTTTTGGAAACCGTATAATTGTGGGGCTTGGGGCAGATTATACAAGGAACGGTAAGGCGCACCTTATCATCCTTTGAATATGCCAGAAGCATTTCACTTTTACCGCAATCACATTTTAATTTTATCATATCTCCGCTTAAAGCAAAGATGCCTACAATACTCATAATTCCTGCTCCGCAATGAGGGCAACGGTAAGCTACGGCAGTTTCTTTAGTGTCTAATATCATAATATACCTCTTTAATCAAACAGTTCTTCTGAATTTAAAAGCTCCTTTGAGCCGGTGTTATTTTCGGGTAATTCCTTTTTGAATTTATATACATCTCTTGGCATCTGGGAACTATAAAGGGGAAGGGTTCCCAATGCCTCTTCGGGGTAAATGTTATCCTTGATATCCTGTGAAAACCAGATCTTTATATTCAGCTCGTCTGTAGCTCTTATCGAAATATCATCAAAAATGATACGGTAATAGGTGTATCTTCCTTTTACGGTTTTTTTGTATTCAAAATCTGTATAAAGATTTCCCTCGTTATCCTCAAGTGCAAAGGTAAAAACATCATCATTTCTGTTTATACTGCGGTCAAGATCCTCTTCAAGTCTTTCAAGAGAGCTTTTATTGTATCTTACAGTCATTTGCCATTGACCTATGGTTGGCATAAATCTTATCTTTGAAACAGAGAAGAGTCCGTCCTCTGTAAAATAATGATCCTCGTAGACCTTATAGTATTCTACCGAAAAACCGCTTGGGTTATTCTTGTATTCTTCTATTGCCTTTTCATTCCATATTATATTGCTTATCTCACCGTCGGCATCAATTATGGACATTGTAAATACTAATACGCAAAGTCCTATACCCAAAAAACATATAAAGCCGCTTATAAGCTTCCATATACTGAATTTCTTTTCGTTTTCCATTAAAAAAACCTCGATTTTTGTCCAATCACCTTTAATATAGATATTTTACCACAAAAAATAATAACATTCAAGTAAAAAATTGAGGATAGGTATTGAAATAGTACTATTTTATATGGTAAAATATTAAGTACAAGTAAATTATTTATGATAAGGAAAAATTAGGGTATGGAATATCAGATATCAGATAAACTTAAAAATATGAAGCCTTCTGCTATAAGAGAAATATTCAAGAGTCTTACAGATCCGTCTATTATTGCATTTGCTGCAGGAAATCCTGCTGCAGAGTCATTTCCTGTAGAGGCAATAGCAGAGCTTTCAAATGAAATACTTACAAATACGCCCGTAACTGCATTGCAGTACGGTATTACAGAGGGTTATCCTCCTTTGCGTGAGGCTATGATAAGCCGACTTTCCGAAAAATTCGGAATAGGCCGCCCCGATGATATGACCATTGTTGTTTCGGGAGGTCAGCAAGGCCTTGAGCTTACCTGCAAAACCCTGTGCAATGAGGGCGATACTGTTTTGGCGGAGGATCCTTCTTTTATCGGTGCGCTGAACTGCTTCCGTTCAAACGGTGCGGTTGTTAAGGGTGTACCGATGGACGAAGACGGTATAGATACAGAGCTTCTTGAAAAAGCATTAAAGGAAGATCCCAAGGTTAAAATGCTTTACCTTATCCCCACCTTCCAGAATCCCACAGGCAGAACAATGTCGCTTAAAACAAGATGCAAGGTTTATGAGCTTGCCCTTCGTTACGGTGTGGTTATTCTTGAAGATAATCCTTACGGTGAGCTTCGCTTTGAAGGTAAGGAATTACCCACCCTTAAATCTATGGATACAGAGGGTATCGTTGTTTACTGCTCCTCTTTCTCCAAGGTTCTTTCTTCCGGAATGCGTATAGGCTTTTTAACAGGTAACGAAAAGCTTATGCAGAAGATAGTTGTTGCAAAGCAGGGAGAGGATGTGCATACCACAATGCTCCCCCAGATGATATGCGCAAATTATATAGAAAAGTATGATTTGGACAAGCATATTGAGGGTATACGCGCGTTATATCGCCGTAAATGCGGTATAATGCTTGATGCACTTGACAAATATATGCCGGATTGTGTAAAATATACTCGTCCCGAAGGAGGACTTTTCCTTTGGTGTACACTTCCTTCCGAAATAGATCTTGATACATTTGTAAAACGCGCCCTTGAACGCAAGGTTGCGGTTGTTCCCGGTACAGCATTTAACTGTGATCTTTCGACTTATTCCGATTCCTTCAGAATGACCTATGCAACACCCACAGAGGAACAGATAACAGAGGGTATAAAGATACTGGGAGAGCTTGTTACAGAATTTATCAACAAATAAAAGATGCGAAAGGCAAAAATATAAAAATGGATAAGAAAACAATTTTTTCGGGCGTTCAGCCCAGCGGTATACTAACAATAGGTAACTACCTTGGAGCAATAAAGAATTGGGGCGCTTTTCAGGAAGAGTGCAACTGTATTTTCTGTGTTGTAGATCAGCATGCAATCACAGTTCGCCAAGTTCCCGCAGAGCTTCGTCGCAGAACCTACGAAACTCTTGCAATTTATATTGCATGCGGTATTGATCCCGAAAAGAGCACGCTTTTTGTGCAGAGTCATGTTTCGGGACACGCGGAGCTTGCATGGGCGCTTAATTGCTTTACTATGTACGGGGAGCTTTCCCGTATGACACAGTTCAAGGACAAGAGCAAAAAGAATGCCGACAATATAAATGCAGGTCTTTTTACCTATCCTGTGCTTATGGCATCCGATATTCTTCTTTATCAAACAGATCTTGTTCCTGTTGGTCAGGATCAGATGCAGCATATCGAGCTTGCCCGTGACATAGCAAACAGATTCAATACAGTATTTTCACCCACATTTACCGTTCCGGAAGGCTTTATTCCCAAAACCGGTGCAAGAGTAATGAGCCTTTCAGAGCCTACAAAGAAGATGAGTAAATCTGATGAAAATGTAAACGGCTTTGTTTCTTTGCTTGATGACAAGGATACCGTAATCCGTAAGTTTAAGCGTGCGGTTACCGATTCTGATACGGTGGTTTGCCGCGGCGAAGAAAAGTACGGTATAAATAACTTAATGAATATTTATTCCTGTTTTACCGGTAAAACAGACGAAGAGATAGTTCGTGAATTTGAAGGCAAGGGTTACGGTGATTTCAAGCTTGCCGTAGGTGAAGCGGTTGCAGACGGGCTTGCTCCCATTCAGGCAGAATTTAACAAGCTTATGGCTGATAAGAGTTATCTTGAAGCTATTATGAAAAACGGTGCGGATACCGCAAACCGCATGGCACAGAAAACTCTTTCCAAGGTTTACAGAAAGTTAGGCTTTGTTGGAAGACTCTAAGGAGGCTATTATGAATACACAAACTGTGATCTTTGGTGCGGCAGCAATGCTTTGTGCCGCTTTGATCGCATTTACCACAACTCCCGCTGTAAGAGTTTTTGCTCACAAGCTTGGTGCTATAGACATACCTATAGACAGCAGACGAATGCATAAAAAACCCATACCCCGTCTTGGTGGTTTGGCAATATACTTAGGCTTTATTCTTACCACCCTTATCTTCTGCGAAGAGATAACACCTGCCCTTATAACCATTTGGCTTGGCGGCAGTGCTATAGTTATTCTCGGCATGTTGGACGATATTTTCCGTCTTAAAGCAATGGTGAAGTTTTTGGTTCAGATAGGCGTTGCTTTTATTGCGGTATGGCAGAATGTAAGGGTTGAGCAGATCTTTATAATGGGTAACGAAATAGAGTTCGGTGCGCTATCCATACCCATAACGGTGCTTTGGATCGTGGGACTTACCAATGCCATCAATCTTATAGACGGTTTGGACGGTCTTTCCTGCGGTGTTTCTGCAATATCGGCAATATCCTTACTTCTTGTTTCTATTCTCATGGGTGACGATCCCAAAATGACTGTACTTATGGCAATGCTTGCAGGGTCCTGTATAGGATTTTTACCCTTCAATCTGAATCCCGCAAAAATATTTATGGGGGACACAGGAGCACTTTTCTTAGGCTTTACCCTTTCGGTAATTTCGATACAGGGTGTTATGAAAATGCATACCCTTGTTTCATTTGTTATTCCTATAGTAATCTTTGCATTCCCCATTTTTGATACAGCCTTTGCTTTTACAAGAAGAATTTTAAAGGGTAAATCTCCCTTTTCTCCGGACAGAGGTCATCTTCATCACAGGCTTATAGATATGGGACTTAACCAAAAGCAGACCGTTGCAATTCTTTACGCGGTTTGTGCTTTGCTTGGTCTTTCTTCCATAATGTTTACGGGAGAAAAGCTGTGGAGAGCCGGAGTTATAATATGCTTATCAATAGTACTTTTGGTTTCTAATTTTATGCTTCTCAAAAACCCGAAAACAAGAGAACAAACAGGTATAGGACAGATGATGGTAAAATCTGATGAAGCATTAAAGAAGGAAGAAACGCAAAAAACAGAAGAATAAAATATAGGATGAAACAAATACGGTATTAAGTATTTGTTTCTTCCTGTTTTGCTGAATATTGACAAGGATTTTGAAAAGGTTGATAATAAAAGAGATGTGTTTATCGTGAAAATGTTAAGGGGGCATTATGAAAAGCATAAAAATTTTTATTTCATTATTTTTGGTATTTACAATGTTTACAGTATCCCTCCCCTCATTGGGTATATTTGCCCTAACAGACAGGGGTAACGAAAGTGTTTTGCCAAAAGAAAATGCATATACTTCTTCCGGTATCTGCGGTGAGAATGTAAGCTGGTCTCTTGATGAAAACGGTACACTTACCGTTTACGGTAACGGTGAAATGTATGATTATACTAAAAATAATTCTGTTTTCTATTCTTTTAGAAACAATATCAAAAAAGTAGTATTTGAGGATGGTGTTACCTCGGTAGGTGATTATGCCTTTTATTCCTTTACCGGTATTACCTCGGTTACCTTTGCTCCAAGTGTAAATGAAATCGGTAGGTATGCCTTTAACGGATGTACCTCGGTAAATGCGGTTTATATCAGTGATATGGCGGCATGGTGTACTATGGATAATTGCTATAACGGAGACAGCCCACTCTACTATTCACATAAGCTCTTTCTTAACAATGAGCTTGTAACCGACCTTGTTATTCCTGAAGGTGTGGAAAAATTATCGGTAAATGCATTTTCAAACTGTACCGCTCTTGAAAGTATCACTATACCGAAAAGCCTTAAATATATAAGCGCGGTTGCCTTCTATAATTGTACCAATCTTAAAGCAATATATATAAGCGATATGGATGCATGGTTGCAAATAGAATACCGTGCTTCACAATCCAACCCTCTTTATTTTGCCCATGATCTTTACCTTAATAATGAATTGGTTACAGATATTGTTATACCCACAGGCACAGAAAAAATCAATGATTATGCATTTATCGGTTCATCTGCAAAATCTCTTTGCATCGGGGGTAGCGTTAAAAGTATAGGAAAACAGGCCTTTTATAATTGCACAGAGCTTTGTGAAATAACCCTTCCGGGTTCTGTTGAATATATTTCTGAAGAGGTGTTTTTAAATACCGCGTACTATGATAACAGCAGTAATTGGGAGAACGGTGTTCTCTATATCGGCAATCACTTAATCAAGGCAGTTGAAACACTTTCAGGTCATTGTGATATCAAGGTTGGAACCAAAACCGTCGCAGCTGAAGCCTTCCTTTGGTGTGATATTACTACTGTAACTATTCCCGAGGGTGTGATATTATTGGGCAGAGAGGCATTTTCCTGCTGTGAAAAGCTTAGTAATGTGACAATTCCCGAAAGCATTACCAAAATAGGGGAATCCTCCTTCAACTGCTGCACAAGTATGTACCTTGTTAATCTCCCTTCAACGCTTAAAGAGATCGGCGCAGGAGCATTTTCGTTCTGTACAAGCCTTAAATCGATAGATTTTCCCGATTCATTAGAGACCATAGGTGGTGAAGCGTTTATCGAATGCTATAATCTTTACAGCTTTAAAATTGGCAGTAATGTTAAAAAAATCGGTTGGGATGCTTTTATGGGAACATCCTATTTCAACTACAACGATAATTGGAGCGATGATTGCCTGTATCACGGGGATTGGTTGCTGAACAGTGGGTATAAAACAAGATCAGTAACAGTTAAGGAAGGAACAAAGCATATTGCCGATGGTGTGTTTTATGGAAAAGCCATTGATGATATTGAGCTTCCCTTATCATTGGAAAGTATCGGAGCGCGGGCCTTTGAATATTCAAGCATAACCGGCATCAAGCTTCCCGAAAATATTTCAATAATCGGTTCTAATGCATTTGCGAGCTGTCATATGCTTGAACAAGCAGAGCTTAATAAAAAAATTGCCGAAATACCCGATTATGCATTTGCATATTGCGGAGAGCTCAAGGAAGTTATATTAAATTCCGCTGTTACTTCGATAGGAGAGTATGCATTTAGGACTTGTTCTTCTCTTGAAAAGCTGTATATACCCGATAATGTTACAAATATTGCAGATAATGCATTTTTTGATACTCCTTTACTTACAATATCATGCTCAAAGGGTTCTTATGCAGAGAGATATGCAACGGAAAATGACATCCCTTACAGTTATATTTGCGATATCCATAGCTTTACCAATTATATAAGTAACAATGACGGTGACTGTTATAATGACTCTACGATGACTGCATTTTGTGATAACGGCTGCGGTGTTTGGAATACAATAACAAAGGAAAACTCAAAGTGTCACAGTTATGAATACAGTATTATAAGAGAAGCAACTTGTTTGAAGAACGGTTTGGTACTCAATAAATGTACTGTTTGCGGTGATTATTATTCCGAGAGCATTCCAAAATCGGACCACCTCTATTCAACATACACCTCAAACAATGATGCCACCTGCACCGAGAACGGGACAAAGACCTCATACTGTGTTTATAATTGCGGCAGCAGTATTACCATAGAGGCGGAGAAGAGCGCTCTGGGACATAAATATTCAAACTATATCTACAATAACGATGCTACCTGTACAAAGGACGGTACAAAGACTGCAGTATGCGCCAACGGCTGCGGTATATCAAATACAATTACCGCAAGCAAAACCAAGCTTTCACACAGATTCTCAAGCTATGAATATAATAATGACGCTACCTGCACCGAGGATGGCACAAAATCCGCATATTGTGATTACAATTGCGGCACCTTGAATACTGTTAGGGCATCGGGTACAAAGTTAGGGCACAGTTACATAGTTGACATAATTGAGCCTCCTACATGTACAGAGACCGGTACTGTACTTTATATGTGTTCTGTTTGTTTTGAGTATATAACAGAGGAAATGGCGGCCGCACATTCTATGGGAGAATGGGCTGTGATAAAAGAAGCAACACCCTCCTCAGAGGGCGAATCGATCAGGTGTTGCTGTTTATGCGACTATTTTGAAACTGATATTATTCCCATACTTCTCGATCCTGAAATAACCCTTGACGGTTATAATGTTCAGATCAGTAAGGTTGACAGAATTAAATATATCCGCTATGCAAAGGGTGAGTATTCCACTGCATCCGAGATAAAAAATGCCGAGGGATGCGTTACACTTGATTCAACGGCTATATATCTGATGACAAAAGACAATACCGTCAATATTAAAATGACGGATGGCGGTGTATATACAATATGGGTAAAGTATTATGATTCCTTTGAAGGTATATATACTGCGGATCTCTCTGTTATGGAGCAGAGGGTTGAAGCCAAGGGAGTTTCGTTAACCGTGAAGAATCTTTACGGGGTTAAGGATTACTTTATTGCAAAGGGAGAATATACAAATTACAAGGAGCTTCGCGCAAATGCGATCGTTCAGGTAACCAAAAATAAATTTGGTTCGGCTCATGATTATACTTATATTCTTTTAGAACCCGGAAGATATACTGTATATATCAGATATGACGATGCTCAAAGAGATGACAAAATCATTTATACCGATCTCGTTGTTACCGAACCTGAATTTTTCGGGAACGGATTGCAATTAACAGTTAAAAACCTTGAGGATATAAAGGTTATACGCACTGCCTACGGTAACTATTCCTCACCGGGAGATATAAAGAGGGCGCAGGGTAACCGGGCCTTCTCAGGAAAAACGCTGTTGAAGGGACTGGTTGAATATACTGTCCAGTACCGCGAAGAGGGAATTATAAGCATTGCTGTTGTATATAATAACGGCTATGAAGTAGTTTATAAATACAATGTTATCAAGAAGAAACCGCTGGTAACAAAGCAGGGAAATACAGTAACAATCAGCGATCTCGATGACTTTAAAGTTATTCGCTATGCATCCGGTGAATACACAACATCCAATCAGATAAAGAACGCAAAGGGTTCTGTTACTGTAAGTTCAAAATACTATAGTGATGACAACTATACCGTAACCCTTTCCCCCGGAACCTACACCTTCTGCGTTCAGTATAATGACGAGTCATATAATTATTTTGTTCTAAACATTTAAAGAAGCAGGTAGAGTTTATCTACCTGCTTCTGTTATTGTTGTTATTTGGATGATTACTCTTTGGCGGCATTTTGGGATTCGGTGATTTATTGGTCTGAGAGCGTTTACGGTTTGAAGGCGGTTTTTTCTTTACTTTAGGAGCTTTGTATTTAACTATCTGGCGCTTTCTTGCCATATATTTTGCCATATAGAAAATATAAAGCACTATAAGAATCAAAATAATAACACCCAAAAGGATCATAAAGGGATGGGTGAAAAAGCTTACCGCGTTATCAATTATCAAAAGCCCTGCATTACGGTCAACATTGTTTTTTGCTACAAGATTTACCGTTTTTTCTTCCTTACCGTTTATTGTTACCGTAAGTGTTCCAACCTTTTCGCCTTTGCTTAAAGGAGCGCGCAGCTCTTTATCTGAAATGGACCATTTCTTTTCAACTGCGGTTTCAAGATCGGTATCAAGAGGTAAAAACAGTACTATCTTTTCTTCGGGCAGGGCAATAACATGATCCACCTTGGTGGAGAGCTTTACAGGAACCTCGCATACCATGGTTGATGTATCTATGATTGTAAAATAACCGAAATTATCATATGCCCAATTTAAAAGCTCCTTTGCATCTTCGTAACCGGACACAAAGAATTTATCGGGCTTTTCCCCGTCTTCGGTTTCGGGATCTCTTGCGCCCATTACCACAACTATATAGGTCAGACCTGAAGAACTTTTACCTCCTATACTGAGGCACCACCCTGCATTTCCGCTCATTCCGGAGTTGAATCCGAAAACACTGTAATCATGGTATCTGGTGTTGTAATAATATGAAATAAAATAGTTTCGGCTGTAAAGAGTTCTTTGTACATTTGCGGAGGTTGCATCAAGAACAACCGAGGGGCTGTCTGAAAGCTCGGTATATTTCGGAAAGGTGGAAACATATTTGGATATTGTTACAACATCTCTTACACTTGTGTAAGCACCCTCAACATCGGTACCCGTTGGGTTGATATACAAGGTATCCTTCATTCCCAGATCCTTTGCCTTTTCATTCATCATGGTGACAAAAGCCTCTGAACTGCCTGCTATATCATTTGCAAGGATATAGGCAGAATCATTGGCACTGCAAATAATAAGGGTGGAAATAACTTCCTCTGCGGTTAAAACCTCGCCGTCCTTGAAGCCAGCGGTTATTCCTGTAACACCGCGAAGCCATTCGCCCTTTACCGTGATCTCTGCCTTCATGTTATCTGCATAATATTCTATGGCAAGAGCCGCTGTCATTATTTTGACTGTACCGGCAGGGGCAATTCGGTCGTCTATGCTATTTTCATAGCAATATTCATCATTTTCTATATTGTAAACAGCGCAATAAGGGGTATATTTAACCTTCGGATCTTCAAGGGCATTTGCCCCAAGGGGAAGAAAGGAAAGTATCATCAATACCGTGATCAGCGCAATAATAATTCTTTTGTTCATTTATCAGATAAAAAGTTTTTTGTTTTGTTAAAATACTCTCTTGCCGATTCTACATCCTCGGCTATTTTTTCACGCAGAGCTTGTTCGGAATCAAATTTCATTTCAGCTCTCTGCATCCTTAAAAATTCAACCTTTACGGTTTTTTCGTAAAGATCGCTGTTATAATCAAGAATAAAGGTTTCGTAAACGGGCTCGGTATCCGTTGTAACGGTTGGGCGCACTCCAAAATTGGTAACAGCAGGCAGGCCCATACATCTACAGGTATAAACTCCTTTTGCAAGCATCACTCTGTCCTTGGGAGCAGAAAAATTTATGGTTGGAAATCCAAGTTTTGTGCCGATCCTGTTACCGTGGCATACCTTGTATTCCATAGTGTAGTTTCTCCCAAGCAAAACTGCCGCCTCTTCAACCTTACCGAGAGAAAGCAGATTTCGTATTCTTGAAGAGCTGACTACATCTCCGTTGTGTAAAAATGCCGGAGCAATAATGCAATCAAGTCCTTTTGCAGTTAAATAATCCTTTAATTTTTCGCAATCGCCCTCGGCATTTGCTCCAAATCTGAAATTAAAACCGCATACTGCAGTTTTAACAGGGAGCGTTTCTATCAGGACAGTATCAACAAAGGTTTGCCAGGGAAGTGATTTTATTTTTTCAAAATCAAATGCAGCGCAATAATCTGCGCCCATTTCTTTAAGTAACCGTAATTTTTCTTCAAAGCTGATTATTGAAGGAACACAAAAGGGGTTTTGGGTAAAGGTGAAAACACAAACCTTGTTTCCTGTTTTTTTTGCTGTTTTTAAAAGTTCCGCATGGCCTAAATGAAGCCCGTCAAAGTTTCCGAGCACCAAAGATAAAGGAAGGTCAATACTTTTAATTTCACTTCCTTTGTTAAGATCGTATAAGGTCATTTTTATTTAAGACCGAGATAGCTTTTGATAAGTGTGTTCATAAGCTCATCTCTGTCAATTTTGCAGATAAGAGCGCGGGCATTCTTATGGTTTGTAATATAAGTAGGATCTTCGGAAAGAATATAGCCTACAATCTGGTTCAAGGGATTGTAACCCTTTTCACTCAAAGCCTGATAAACGGTAAGAAGAATACTTCTTGTTTCAAGCTCTTTTGTCTCCTTTAAAGAAAAGGTTATGGTTTTTTCTTTTTCATTATTTATCACGAATATCACCTCATCATAATTGTACACTACAATTGCAATTTTTTCAAGAGTTTTTTATAAAAAATAAGGGGCAGAGCCAACAAAACTCTGTCCCTTCAAATTTGGTATGATTACTTAACTATCTCACCCATAACTGCACCAAAAGCTGCAGCAGCATTGGATTCGTCTGTATCAATATGCATTGCAAGAGCAAAATTGGGGTTAACTCTTACAACAACATCACCGTATACTGTGGGACGGTCTGTGTCAAGCTTAACAGATACAATTTCTTTATCTGTAACACCTAATTTTTCTGCATCGGCAGGTGTCATGTGAATATGACGCTTTGCAACGATAACACCGCAGTCGATCTCAACTTCACCGCAAGGACCAACGAGCTTACAGCCGGGTGTGCCTGCAACATCACCGCTTTCGCGGATGGGTGCGGAGATTCCGAGAGTTCTTGCATCGGTAAAGGAAACCTCAACCTGGCTTGCAGGTCTTGCGGGACCTAAAACTATAACATTTGCAATTTCCTTCTTGGGACCTACAACTGTTACTCTTTCTTCACAAGCAAACTGACCGGGCTGGGAAAGGTCCTTCTTGTGTGTAAGAGTATGTCCTGCACCGAAAAGAATTTCGATATGTTCTGCTGCAAGATGTACGTGACGCGCGGATGTTTCAACAATAAACTTGTTATCCATTTTATATATTCTCCTTTAGTATAATATTCAAGATAACTTATTATACTATGATTACAATAAAAAGTAAAGCCGAAAAAGGTAAATTTAAGGGTGAAAATAATGAATAATTTGGAAAATAACAATAAAAAAACAGAAAACACCGAAAATATTTTTTCCTCAATAGAAGAAAATGGTTCGGTTTGCGGCAGATTCAATGGGGTGAATATTCAGTGTGTCAGTATAATAGGACAGATAGAGGGACATTATCTTCTTCCTGAAAATCAAAAAACTACCAAGTATGAACATTTGTTGCCCATGCTTTTTGAAATTGAAAGAAATCCGGAGGTAGACGGTATGCTTTTGATACTGAATACCGTTGGCGGAGATGTTGAAGCGGGACTTGCCATTGCGGAAATGATAGCAAGTATGCAAAAGCCAACGGTTTCTCTTGTTATAGGCGGAGGACATTCTATAGGTGTTCCTCTTGCCGTATCTGCAAAGTATTCCTTTATTGTTCCCAGCGCAACCATGACTGTGCATCCCGTAAGAATTACAGGTACGGTTCTCGGTGCACCCCAGAGTTATCTGTATTTTAAAAAAATGCAGGACAGGATAACCGAATTTGTAATAAAACATTCAAAATGCAAAAAGGATCTGTTCGATTCCTTGCTGTACAGAACCAAGGATATTGCTACGGATTTAGGTACGGTTTTGGAAGGAAAAGATGCGGTGAAAACAGGAATAGTTGATTCTGTAGGCGGATTGAAGGAAGCCTGTGAAAAGCTGGAGGATTTAATTAAATATAAAAATATTTGAAAACAATTTGAATTATTTACTAATTAAATGTTATAAAGTCATATTTTGTTGTTGGGTAGTTTACAAATATGAATTAGAATGGTATTTGTATTTTTGTCAAAATTAAATCTGTAAATAAAATTAAGGAGAATACAATCGTGAAACCCACAACAAAACTTTTAGCTGTTTTTCTTGCAGCGCTTATGCTTATGACTGTTATACCCGTAAGTGTCTTTGCTGCCGACAGCTATACCGTAACCCTTTCAAAGGGTAGTGAAGGAAAAGGAACCTCCACAAAAAAGCTTACAAAATATGCAGGTACTCCCCTTTCTCTTGAATCTGATAAGAGCGGTATTAAATCTGCATACGGAATGCAACCCTCAGCAGGCGGCAGCGGATACGGTACACAGCGTGTGTTTATTGAATGGAACACAGCTCAGGATCCTACCACCGGTAAGGGTATCGGTACTTCCTATAAAAATTATTATGATGCAGATGCAGGAACTACTCTTTATGCTATCTGGGGCTTTGAGATCCAGTATAATGCAGACGGGGGTGTATTTCCCGAAACGGGAAATGACATTTTCCTTTCCTATGTAGTTGACTGTGATAATAATAACTATCAGAATCCCAAAACTCTTTACGGTAACTTTGACCTTCCCGAAGGTGACAAAGCACCCGTAAAGGAAGGTTGCCGCAGGGTTAACCTTGGAAGCGGTGCAGAGTTTTACGGACTTTTGTATCCTGACATGAGTTTCTTTACCACAGAAAGTGCAAAACAGAATCTTACTATCCCTCCCACAGGCGGTAAGCTGCCCTGGTCAAGCTTCCATACCGTAAAATCCGAAACAGGTAACACCGCGATAGAGTTTTATGCAATTTGGGAGCCTTCTGTAACATACAAGGCGAACGGCGGCAGCGGCGCAGATCATGTTGAATATCTTGACTGGACCTGGGACAGACTTTACAGCTACGAAGATTACGAAATAATGGATTCCAATGAGGTTCGTTCTTATTTTTCCAAGCCCCGTCATGTTATCGGAAGCTGGAATACCAAGCCGGACGGAAGCGGCAAAACATATGCTCTCGGTCAGGTAATAAATCAGCTTAATAATTCGGATCCCATTACTCTTTATGCACAGTGGGTAGAGGCTCCTACCTATAATGTTACCTATAATGCCAACGGCGGCAGCGGTAAACCTCAGACACAGGTTAAGTATTATGATGAAGCTCTTACGCTTTCTACAGATATTCCTCAGAGAGACGGTTACACCTTCCACGGTTGGGCAACTCAAGCCACCGCAACAAAGGCAAAGTATGATGTTGGTGCAACCTACAATTCAAATGCTAACCTTAATCTCTATGCTTTTTGGCAGAACGAAAATGAGCATCCTATGACCGTAACCGAGCTTAGCCCGTCAAGCTGCAGCGTTAAGGGTGAAAACAGCTATGTTTGTGAGTGCGGATATTCTTACATTGCAACTCTTCCCACTCTTGGTCATAATTATGGCGCATGGCAGAATTTAAAGGACGGTTATCTCACCCGTTTCTGCGCGGACTGTAACTATGCAAACAAGGCTCCCGTTACTTATAAGATAAACTATAAGGATATGAACGGCGAAGCTTTTTCCGGTATACTCGGAGAAGGAACTCCTACTACTCATACATTTGAAAGCACAACCAAGCTTGTTGCTCCCACAAAAGAAAATTATAATTTCGACGGCTGGTATACCTCCCCCGATTGTTCAGGTAAGGCGATAACCTCCATCGGTGCTAAGGATTTCACATCCAACATCACCCTTTATGCAAAGTGGAGCGCACACAGCTATAAAATAACCTATAAGGACAAAGCAAATGCTGCTTTAACCGGTAAAAATCCCTCGGATGCTCCCGTTGTTCATTATTTCGGCACAGAAACTCTTCTTCCCACCCCCGAAAAGAAGGGTTACACCTTCCTCGGTTGGTACACCGACAAGGAATGTGCAACCGAGCCTATAACCGTTATAGGAGCAGATGAGATCACCGAAGCCGTTACGCTCTATGCAAAATGGGAGGTAAGTAAATACACCGTTACATATCTTGATGTAAACGGTGGGGAATTCAGCGGTGAATTGAATGCAAACACTCTCTTTACCCATACCTACGGTGTTGCAACAAAGCTTTACAATCCCACAAAGGTTGGTTATACCTTTGGCGGATGGTATACATCGGCAGACTGCACCACAGGTAAGGTAACAGCTCTTGCGGCAACAACCTATACCGATGATATTACCCTTTACGCAAAGTGGACAGCAAACAAATATGCAATAGCATATAAAGATTACAATGCAAAGGCCCTCAGCGGAAAGCTTTCGGCAGGTTATCCTACCTATCATTACTATGATACCGAAACAGTTCTTCCTATACCCGAAAAGAAGGGTTATACCTTCCTTGGCTGGTATACAGATAAGCTTTGTACCGAAGAAATAACCGTAATTGATGCAAAGAATGCAGCTGCGATTACTGTTTATGCAAAGTGGGAAGTTAATGTATACAGCGTTAAATACTTTGATGCAAACGGCGAAGAATTCAGCGGTGAATTGAATGCAAGCACTCTCTTTACCC
>JAFYPJ010000004.1 GCA_017547545.1 Clostridia bacterium
AGATAGGTGTTCCTGCCCATATCAAAGGGTATCAGTATTTAAGAACCGCTATTATGATGACAATTGATGATAATGATATAATCAATTCGGTTACAAAAATACTTTACCCATCGGTTGCCAAAAAGTATTCTACAACCTCTTCCCGCGTTGAAAGGGCTATTCGCCATGCTATAGAGGTTGCCTGGGACAGGGGTGATATAGACACCTTGAACTCCTATTTCGGATATACTATACATAACAGCAGAGGTAAGCCTACCAACAGCGAATTTATTGCAATGATTGCCGATAATATAAGACTTACCAATAAAAGCTCTTAACAGTTATTCTGTTTTATTATGCTAATGTTCATGGAAAGTATCCTCGTAGTATTCTTAACAAAAATATCCACCGAAAGGTGGATATTTTTGTTTTTAAAGTTATTCAATCAACTGTTACGGTATAATAATTGTAGCTTTCGTCGTCATATTGTACACAGAAGGTGTAAATGCCAACTGCAAGCTTGGAAATTATAATCTGTCCGTCTACTACAGAAGCAGGTGTAACGGTTTTAGACCCTGCTGCCGCCTTTATCTGTGAGGATGTGGAATATACTCCGGGAGCATATCTTACAACCTTTAATCCGTTAAGATTTCCAAAGGTAACAGTATTATTGTTCTGAACAAATGTAGGTACCTTTTTCTGTATCTCATGCTTGAAGATATGAACATAACCGTTATTATAAATCACAGCAACTGTAACTATACCGTTTTCACGGTATTGAATTGTATATTCTTCTTTACCGTTGAGTACATAAGTAAAGGCTCTTGCGCCTGTTGCCTTTTTGATTGCGGAAGGAGAAGCATGGTCGCCATAGGCAGTACGGATGAGCTTTACACCGCCAAGATTGTTAACGGTGAGCTGAAGTCCGTTAGCTGATAATTCAGGAACATTACCCACAAGATCAACCTTGAGAATAGTTGCAGCCTTTGTACTGTCCTCATATCTGATATAGACGGTATGTCTGCCAAAGTTGGGAACTATATAGGTATACTCGTTTGCACCCTTGATTCTGTTCTGGGTTATCTGTACGATGAGATTGTTTTTAACATCTCTGTAGGTATCATAATCACCGTTTGCAATGAAATAGTCCTTAACCCCTGAAAGGTTGTGTACTGTCATTGTAACACCGTCTGCGGTTATATAAGGATCTTCGGTAGGTTCAGGTTCAAGCATATCAAGAATATTGGTTTCGTATGCACCGCAGTTTGCACAGTCTCTGCGCTCTGTACCCTCAGAAGTAACGGTAGGTTCAACAACTGTATACCATGCTCCGAAGCTGTGACCTGTAGCATCTATTTCATTATCTGTATAGGAATGACCGCATATGCTGCAGGAATATGCAGTGTAACCCTTTTCTGTACAGGTGGGAGCAGTAACCTTAGAGGAATAGCTGTGTCCCAAAGCAGAAATAGTTTCGGTATAACTGTCACCGCAGGAACATCTGTAGGTCTTTACACCGGAGGTTGTGCAGGTAGCTGCAGTTGTAACTGTAGCTGTATAGCTATGGGTATGGGTTGCGGTCCATTCTGCTTTTACGGTTATGTCATGACCGAAGGTGTAGGGCTGTGTGCCCCATGAACTTACCCAAAAATCGGTTGTATAGTCTGTTCTTCTCCAGCCTTCAAATACATGTCCGCTTCTGGTGGGAACAGGATAGCCGCCAATAACATCAACAAATTTCTGGTCGGGCTCAAATGTATAGGTGGTAGAGTATCCTTGAGGCATTGTGCCGCCGTTTGTATCAAAGGTAAGAGTATATTTGTTTACTGTATCAATAGAATCTCCTAAATATTTACAGTATGCAAGGCTGATCCAACCTGTTTTGCCGTTATAAGTACAGTAACCCCATCTGCCCGATGTTTGTGAAATATAAACCTGGGCACCGTTGGAAAGATAGGATACCTGGCTATAATCAGCACCGGGGCCTGAACGCATATTGAGAGAGGTTGCAGTTACTTCGTAATAACCTGTGGCATAATCTTCCTCGGCGGGAATTTGTGTCCACTGTGCCTTGAAGGTTACATTTTCCTGTACAGCCATATTGTCGCTGAGATTAAGGGTATAACCGTACTTTTCGTTATACCAGCCTGTAAAGGTGTATCCGCTTCTTGTTGCTGTAGGCATTGTACCGCCTAATGCAACGCCGAAGTTTTCACCGTAATTGATACCAAAGCTTGATGCACTTGTCATTGTACCGCCGTTGGGATCAAAGGTAAGTGTGTATGCCTTTGTGGTTTCGGGTGGAGTAACATCGTCACCGCCGGAAGAACCGTCTGACCACTGTGCATAGAGGGTGATAGGATCGGAATTTGATTTCTGTCCGCCGAGCTGAGTTCCTACGGGAACGGAAATGCCTGTACCGTCTGCCTTAGTATTCCAGCCTGTAAAGGTAGCACCGGATTTGGTAAACTTATTGCTTTTGGCGGTATAACTCTTATAGCTCCAAAGCGCATCTCCGGTCCAGGAGAGATAATCGGTGGACATTGAACCGCTTCCTCCGTTGGCATTATAGCTTACAGAGGGTTCCCAGATCGCAAAGAATTCGGGAGCTCTGCCCTTGGCAGAGTTTGTACAATGGAATTCTTCCCATTCCATATAACCGCCTATAGGGGGAATGGTAAGGTTCTGGTCGGGAGTTTCCCAGCAGAAGAATGTCATATCTGAATTAAGAAGTGCATAGGAAGGTCTGCCGTTGCTTGATACTCTTTTACATCCTGCCTTGGTGGGAATGTTGTTAAATACATCGGGCATACAGTAAGAATAGTCGGTTTTAGGATCGGACTGATTCTGGAGGTTGTAACTTGCTACATATGTGAGATAGATATCCTTGCCCGATGTAGGTGTGGGATATGTACCGCCGTCTGCATTAAACTGAATGTTATAGCCCCAGATAGCATAAAGAGTTGTACTTGCATTAGCTGTATAGTAATCATAGTATGCAGTACCCGTACCTCTGCCTGTGGTTGCATTGTATGCAGTGTTCCATTCTATAAAGGTACGCTGATCACTAAAGGTCTGATAGCCGGGGAGCATGGCATAATTCTCATATACAGTCTGCTTTTCATGATAAAGCGGAAGTGCAGTGGAGCTGTCCTTATACAGGGTATAAGCAGTTGAGCCCCAGCCTTCGGGACCGCAATGCAGATATACGGTATATGTTGCCGCAAATGCATTGAACGGGATTACGGCAAGTAACATTATTACCGCCATAATCATGGTGAAAACTTTTGTTGTGGTTTTCATAGTAAACTCCTATATTAAATTATTCCTCGCTTCAAATATATTCTATAACAATTATTATGAAATGTCAAGAAAAATTCCCTGCATCTCTGCAGGGAAAAATATTATTTAAAATACAACTTTGGCATTTTCGCATTCTGCAACGCTATCTCCTATTACATCTACCGCCTTTGCAGTAATACTCATTTCGGAAATCGAGGAAGAGTCGATTCCTGCATAGATCATATCGCTGTCATATATACAGAAGGTTGTAACGGTCATAGAGTATTCGGGTAGCTCGAACGGTGCCTCAACGGGAAAGCTCTCTGAATCTATCATAACATCGGTTATATCAAATTTTACGGTATAGTCATTGTTATTTATATAACATACAACAACCTCCGTACCTTCTTTTCCGATTCTTTTATCCTGAATTATAACCTGAACATTTTCCTCATCAATAATTTTTGTACCCTCTGTATTGATTATTTGTTCATAATCATCGGCTCCCAATGTAAATGAGATATATTCGCCGCCCAAGGGCCTGTAATATTCGTTATATACATTAAATCTTGCGGCAATTTCGGTAATTGTTGTAATACCGGCAAGCTCAAGAAAATCCGAGTAAATATACAGATAACCTGTGGTGGATGACTTGCGTTTTGCATCCGCCCAAAGCGGAATGGGAGAACATATTCCGTTTATTTCCGGATATTCCAATGCAACAAAAACATCGTCCTTTGAATCATTGGTAATATCACATTCCATAACCCAGTCTCCGTCAGATTCTTTGTAGAAGGCTGTTGCATAAACCGAAATGTTATCCTCGCAAAAGAGCTCAATATTCATCTTTTCGTCTAAGACTCCAACCTCTTTGGGCATTGGTTTTTTAATTTCGGAGTTGTTGTCTGAAGGTTCTGTTTCTCCGCTATTCTCAATGTTTACATAAGAACATGCTGTAAAAGAAATAAGGGTAACAATACAAAGAAGTAATGCTGCGATTTTTTTCATAAGCTTCTCCTTGATAATGAATATTGCAATTTGATTATATCATCATTTGTGTTTTTTGTCAATCTAATCATAGCATGCATGCCTGTCTGCATATATATGTTTTGAGGTGATGAATTGAATACTGTGATAAGATATTTTCCTCCTGAGCTGGTAAGTGAAATAAAGCCATACGGTAGTATAAACGAGTTAAGGTTAAAGCGCGGTGCAAGAGCTTGCGTAAAAAAGGATTCGGTAAATTATATGCTTACATATAAAACAACCCCGAAAGAATTTGAAAAAATAGTTGCAGCTATACTTC
>JAFYPJ010000121.1 GCA_017547545.1 Clostridia bacterium
TAGATACCGTTTCTTTCAGTGAAGATGTACTCTGCCATCTTGGGGTTCCATCTTCTTGTGTGATGTCCGAAATGGACGCCTGCTTCAAGCAGTTGCTTAATTGTAATTACTGACATTTTAATGTCCTCCTTCGGTTATTTCCACCACAGAATGCCGTAATACCATTGGTACACCGAAAGTCAATTCTGTGTGTGAATTCATAAGCCCAAATATAATATCACATTTGAATATAAATTGCAAGAAGTATTTTAATAATTTGTATTTATTTACAATTTATTTACATCATTGCTCGCTTTGTATCCTGCACTGTACATTTATCAGAATTGTATCATTCCCTATCCTTATAACCTTTTCCCACGGGATGCGGATATCCTCACAGCGTGAAAATAAAAATCCTTTTGATTCACCCGGTACTATCAATGCAGTTACCTTCCCTGTGCAGGTATCTATTTCTACATCACATACACATCCGAATTTCCGTCCGTCATTTACATTTATCACTTCTTTATCTCTTAAATCACTTATACAACAACACATAATGCGCTGCCACCTTCCGTAAATTATCGTATCTAATTATATTCAAAGAGATAAAAAAATATAACAGCAAAAAGTTGCTGTTATATCTGTTATATTTCATTTATTTGTTAAAATAATTTATCAAACCTTGGGTAATACCTTCTGCAATAAGCACCTGATAATCCGGATCCGCAAGCATTGCATCGTCCTGCGGATTTGTCATAAATCCGCATTCTATAAGAATAGAAGGAATTGTTGACCAATTGAATCCTGTGAGATCGTTACGGTTAATTATACCGCGGTTATATGCACCTGTTTTATCAATAACAGATTCAAGGACATAGATACCAAGATCTCTTGATTCGGAAATCAGGTCATAATCGGTAATATAACCTCCCGAACCCGGAACAAGCATGCTAAGACCGTATACCGAAGAATCTGAGGATGCATCGGCATGGATCCTTACCGCGCAATCGCAGTTATTATCATTGCCAAGCTGCGCTCTTCCTACATTACTGAGTTCAGCTACAGCTCCGGTTCGTGTCATGAATACCTCGGCACCTTCTGCTTCAAGCATTTCCTTTAAAAGCATTCCTACCTTTAAATTGAATTCTGCCTCGGTTTGATAGCTTCCGGATGTTCCTGTAACAAAGGCGGCTTTGGTTTCAGTTGAACCGGGCGCAATAGGTTCCTTTACGCTTTGTGTAAAGGTACCGTGGCCGGGATCAACGCAAATCTTTCTTCCGGCAAGTTTACCGGTAGATACCTGCTGTTGCGCTTCTTCTGTATCAACCGATTCATCTTCGGTAAGCTCGGATGATTGGTCATTGGTTACAGCTTCATCATTTTCAGCTTCTGAACCGTAATTATTAATATATGTTTTTGTTTCTACATTTTCAGCTTCATCAAGTGAGGTTGCTTCCTGTGCCTTTTTAAAATATGAACAGGAAAAAAGACTTACAGATAAAAGCATAATAAGTAACAACGATATTATTTGTTTGATCTTTCTCACCATGTTACCTCCTTAGGTCTCAACGGATCCCATACTGCTTCTGTATCAAACAGATACATATATTTTTCCCTTCTGTTTCTTAATGCATAACCATCAAGAGATTTTCTGTCCATATATATACCTTTATTATCAGGTTCGTATGCGATAAAGGCGGGGACACCAACACCGCAGAATATTCTGAATCCAGAATCGTAAAGATAATCATGAGCCTCGCCCTGTCGGATATGTGCGCCATAGGGCCATACCATTACCTTGGTTTCTCCGATAATCGCCGTAACCTCTTCGATCCAGCTATCTGTATCCTCTTTGATATAATCAAATGAGCATTGGGGCATATTTGCGTGGCCGTAGCTATGGCTTGCAAAGCTCCAACCTTCTTCTTTAAGAGCTGCCGCTACCTTGAGTGCAGCCTCAATTTCAGCATCTCTGTTTACATTTTCGCCCTCTAACGGCTCACTCTGTGTTCTGTAACCGAAAACACCGTCAAAGCCTGTATTGCATAATGTTCCCCTTGCACCGCGGAAGGTGAAATCGGGATGCTTGCGTACAAAATCGTTAATTATCGGGAAAATTTCATTTTCGTATGAGATGACCTCTGTTCCGTCATCGTGAAGTGTGTAGGTACATACCATTCCGTTTTCATCAACGATAAGTTTATCGACCATGCCGGTATGCATCTTTCTTGAATCATAGGTAACATCATCTATCGAAAAAACAAGGGGTTTCTTGCCCTTTGGTAAATAAAGATCAGCTATTTCAACGCTGCCGTCTTCCTTTTCCTTGGCAAGTATATTTATGTCTATAAGAATATATCCTTTATTATAGAGTTCTTCAAAGATCTTTGTGAACTCGTAAGGAGTAATGCAGTCCTCATCAAGACTTGCGGTCATTGAGGGACTTGAATAACAAAGCTCCGGATAAGCTATAAGGCAATGGGTGAAAACATGTTCAATATCACCCTTATAGAGAACGGTGTCAGTCTGGAATTTTTCGTATTCGTCTATTCTATCCAATTCACTTTTAAGAAAATCGGTTTCACCCAACTTGTCTATGTAACCGTTTACATAATCCTTGGCACCCTGTATATCATATCTTGAAAGATAACCGTTTATTGCATAGGATACTCCGTCACGGTTAGATTTTATAAGCTCTTTTGCTTTTTTATTTGCTTCTGCATAATTCACCTTATCCGCCTTTGGTACAGCAAGATATCCTTCAATTGCAGATATATAGTCTCCTTGAATTTTTTGGTCCTTTGCTTTTGCAAAAAACTCTCTTCCCCGTTCAACCTCATCTACCGTTTCCTTTTTTGTGGCACAGTATTCCTGCGCACGGGACAGCTTTGAAAATGCATTGAGCATATTACTTGTTTTATTGTATTCAAGCTTGCCGTTAAGGTAAGAGTCTACGCCCTTATCAATTATCTTAACAACATACTTTTCAGCTTTTTTCCATTCGTCATTAAGCTTGGATTCTTTTTTGGTTAAGGTTATTTCCTCTTTGTCGAGACTTCTGTTATAAAGTCTTTTGGCTGTATTATTATATGCATAAACAGAGTTTCCGCAGGAAACAAAGAGTCCAACGGTTGAAAGAATTAAAAGCAAAAAAATAGCAGATAAAAAACAAACCCATTTTATAATCAATGATTTGTCTGAAAATAAGCCTTTTTTGTATTTTTGACGGGCAGTTTGCACATCGGGTAGCGAATTGTTAAGTTCTGGCGAATAATTCATTATTTACTCCTTTGTTATGTTTTAACGAAAAAAATATTCTTTTAACACTCTATAAAATAATGATATCAAAGAGCGCGAATTTTGTCAATAAATAATTGCAATTTTTAAACACTTATGTTATAATATTTTTAATTGAAAGGAGCGTTGAAAATGAAAAGTATTGAAATAGGAACAAACGGATTTAAAGCAAGTGAACTTATACTCGGTTGCATGCGTATAAACAATCTTAACATAGATGAAGTTAAGCATCTTATCACCTATGCCTACAATGACGGAATTGATATGTTTGACCACTCGGATATATACGCAGGCGGCATTTGTGAAGAACTTTTCGGAAGAGCTCTTGAAGAGCTTCCCGGATTCAGAGATAAGATTAAAATTCAGACAAAATGCGGAATTGCGCGTAACAGTTCCGGAAAAATCGTATATTTTGATTTTTCTTATGACCATATTGTTGCTTCTGTTGAAGCTTCACTTAAAAGACTTAAAACAGATTATGTTGATTCCCTTTTGCTTCACCGCCCCGATACTTTAATGGAACCCGAAGAAGTTGCCAAAGCGTTCGATTACCTATATGAGAAAGGTATGGTTAAGAATTTCGGTGTAAGCAACCAGAACCCCGGTCAGATAGAGCTGTTAAAGACCTGTGTTAAACAACCACTTACAATGAACCAGATGCAATTAAGCATTGTTGAATGCGGTATGATAGCACAGGGACTTAATACAAACATGACAAACAAGCTTTCATTTATGCATGATGCGGGTGTTCTTGAATATTCAAG
Organism: Clostridia bacterium; assembly: GCA_017547545.1. Lineage (GTDB taxonomy): Bacteria > Bacillota > Clostridia > Oscillospirales > CAG-272 > RGIG7300. The sequence continues at coordinate 4,044 of JAFYPJ010000121.1, forward strand.
ACTTAACAACATGACCATACAGGCATGGTCTCCCTTCCAAAAGGGATTCTTTGAGGGTTCGTTTATTGATGATCCCCAGTACCCCGAATTAAATGCAAAGCTTGAGGAAATAGCTAACAGATACTCTGTTTCCAAAACTGCCGTTGCAACCGCCTGGATTCTGCGCCATCCCGCAAAAATGCAGGTTCTTGTTGGAACAACCAATGTAAGACATCTTAATGAAATATTGGGTTACCAAAAGATCGAGCTTTCCCGTGAGGATTGGTATGCACTCTACTGCGCTGCCGGCCACACATTACCTTAATTGTTTTTGGAGATAATATGAAAAAGAATTTATTGTTGATAATTTTATCTGCACTCATTCTCGCTTCATCTACATCATGTGCAAAGGTGCAATCTTCAATTGCAACCAATATGATTGAAGCCGCAGGAGGTACTGTTCCGGATGGTCTGGAGGAACAGATCCAATCCGACTGGGATGAATTTGGAAATGATGTTAAGGACCTTGGAAATATAATCGGTAAAGATATTAAAGATCGCTTTAAAAATGAAATTGAAAATATTTTCAGCGAAAAAGAAGCCGAAAAAATCGCTGAAGAGATAAGCAATTACGATTCAATGACCGCAAACCGAACCACACCAGCTGATATTAACAACAGCGAATATTATAATACAAAGAGTTACAAAAAAGGTCAATGTACCTGGTACGCAAACGGAAGGTTTTTTGAAAAAAACGGTTTTGAAGTTGACACCCACGGAAACGCCAAGGAATGGTTGGATAACTGTACTGACAGCAGAGTAACTGTAGAAAGAGATCCCCAAAATATCAAACCGAATTCTATTGCAGTTTTCAGTAAGCCTGCCGATCCTTCCCACTGGGGGCATGTTGTATATGTTGAATATGTAACATATGACGAAAACGGTAATCCTGAAAATGTGTATTTCACAGAATGCAACATGGATGCTTATTACTTAGATAAAGAAAGAACAATTATAAATCCCAAATGGGGTGTGTATAACGAAGGCGACGATTGTGTGATGAAATGCGAAAAGTTTGACTACTTTATCGCAAGATCAAACGGCGGTCACAGGGCTGAAGGATATATCATACCTAATGAATAGTTGATTTTAAAAAAACACTATACAAAAAAAGACTATGTTCTCATTTTTGAGTTCATAGTCTTTTGAATTTCTTGGTATATTTATTATCGTACGGTTTTCGCTATACTGAATGCATAAACCTTTTTTGCACCCTTGCTTTTAATAAGTTTTGCGCAGCGAACAACACTTGAACCTGTTGTTATAACATCATCAATGAGAATTACATTTCTGCCCTTGAGTATTTTCTCATTATCCTGCATTATTTTATAGCTTTTCTTTGCATTTTCCGATCTTTCTCTTTGATTTACCGATAACTTTTGCGATTTTTCGCCAACATTATAAATTAGATCGCAATAAATGAAATCATCAAGCTTACAGAATTCCTTTGCAATAAACTCACTTTGATCATGACCTTTCATCTTCTTTGCAAGTCTTGTTCTCGGAACGGGCATAACAACATAACTGTCTTTAGGTAATCTGGGATAAAGACATTTGTACATTTCTTTTGCAACACCGCGAAAATATGCACTTACTGTTCGATCCTTACAGGAAAATACAAGCTTATTTACCGCATTATCTAACTTCTTATCATATTGAACCAAATGCAGCTCCGCGTCCACTAAGCCGTCATGATTATCACGCATACCGCAATAACATTCCCAAAGCGGCTGTCCGCAGGTACGGCACTTTTCCTTCTTTAATATTTCCCATTCCAAAAGACAGTTCTCACAGAAAATTTCTTCACTTTCATAGTCAAGAATCTCATCACAGCAAACACATTTCGGCGGAAATATCCAATTTAGTAATTTATCAATAAATCTCATTCTTCAAACGCCCTTTGCAGCCATGCTTTAAGTCCTGTATAACGCAGGGCTTTTCTGTTGTTATCTACCATACCGAATATAACATTACCGCTGCCTACGATTATAACCATTTTTTGTGCACGGGTAACTGCTGTGTATAAAAGATTTCTTGTTAACAGCTTAGGAGAATAATTATAGGCAGGTATAATAACTATCGGATATTCACTTCCCTGACTTTTGTGTATGGTTATTGCATAAGCATGCTCTAATTCGTCAAGCTGTGTGAAATCATAAATTACGGTTTTATCGTCAAAATCAACTTCCACAGTTTCCTCTGCCTGATTTATATTTTTAATAACTCCGATATCTCCGTTAAAAATTCCAACTCCTTTAAGACCGTTATTTTTAGTCCATTCGATATCATAATTATTTCTTATCTGCATGATCTTATCGCCTTCACGAAATATTACATCACGCACATTTTTTTGATTCTTCCCTTTTTGCGCAGGATTTAAAACATTTTGGAGAGTGGCATTCATAATTGCTGTACCTGCTGCACCCTTATGCGAGGGTGTTATAACCTGAATATCCTCTGTGGGAGATACTTTATAGGCTTTAGGAAGTCTTACCTTACAGAGCTGTGCTACGGTTTGTGCAATTTCCGCATCATCACGGGGCATAAAAAAGAAATCACTGCTCTTTGTTTCGATATCAGGATATTCACCCGAATTTATAAGATGCGCATTGGTTATAATCAAACTTTCTCTTGCCTGACGGAATATTTCCTTTAATTTTACCGTTGAAAAGACGGAGGATTCAATAAGATCATTTAATACATTTCCTGCTCCAACAGAGGGCAACTGATCCGAATCCCCTATAAGTATAAGTCTTGCCGCAGGCTTCATGGCACGAAGAAGCGATTCCAATAAAAAGATGTCTACCATCGAAGCTTCGTCAACTATAACAACATCCTCTTCAAGAAGATTATGTTCATCGCGTCTGAATACAGGCTCATTTTCTTTGGAATATTCCATTTCAAGCAAACGGTGTATCGTTTTGGCTTCACACTGTGTTGCCTCCGACATTCTCTTTGCAGCTCTTCCTGTAGGTGCGCAAAGAACTATATTATAACTGAGATCACCGAGAATCTGCATTACAGCTTTGATTATAGTTGTTTTTCCCGTACCCGGTCCACCGGTAAGAATCATAACACCGCTGTTTACTGCACTTATAATCGCCTTTCTCTGCATAGCTTCATATGCAATGTCTTCCGTTTCTTCTATTCTGAGAATGAATCTGTCTAAATCGGATAACTGAATCTTGGGACAAAGTCTGTCTATATTTATAAGTTTTTTTGTTATATAAGTTTCTGCATTATAATATTTTTTAAGATATATTCTTGTTCCCGAATTGGTTTCAACAAATACTATCTCTGATTTATCACGAAGAGCGTTTATATTTGTTTCTATTTCGGCTTCTTCTACCTTTAATAATTGAGATACTGCAGGAATCAGTTTAGTATACGGAATATAGCAATGACCGTTCTGAATTCCGTTCAGATTTATAAAATACTTTATACCGCTTTTGATTCTGCCCGGAGAATTATTGGGAATATTAAGGCTTTTTGCAACTGCATCCGCCTTGGCAAAGCTGATCCCATGGATCTCTTCACACAGAATATACGGATCCTGCTTTATCATATCTATAGCAGATACTCCCCATTTTTGATATATGCGAACAGATATCATTGGCCCGAAAAATTCGCGGCAAAACATCATAACACTTCTTATGCCAAACTGTGTTTTAAAATTTTCGCCAATTTCCTTTGCCTTTTTTTCGGATATGCCGCTGATCTGCGCGAGCCAATCGGGATGATGTTCAAGTACATCAAAGGTATCTTCTCCAAATTTATCTACAATCCTTCTTGCTGTAACCGCACCGATTCCTTTAACTGTTTTGGAAGCAAGATAACGGTAAATTGCCTGAGTGGTTGAAGGCAGTTTCTTTTCATAGTATTCAACACGAAATTGCTTACCGAAATTTTGGTGGACTTGCCAATTGCCGAGAGCTTTTATAATTTCACCCTCGGCTAAATACGGCATTATACCCACTATTGTATACAATTCCGCTTCACCGATGGCAATATCACAAACAGTATAACCCGTTTCCTCATTTGTATAAACGATATGTTCAACGGTTCCCTCTATTTCTACATATTGCGCATCGTAATCCTTTTGCAAATCAAGCATTTATTATAAATTTGCTAAAAGTGCATTTGCAAGATCGGTCTTTTCCCAAGGAAGATCAAGATCCTCTCTGCCCATGTGTCCGTATGCGGCTGTCTGACGGTAAATGGGACGGCGAAGATCAAAACGCTCAATGATAGCCGCAGGACGCAGATCTATAGATTTCTTAACGGCATCTGCAATTTTTATTTCATCGGCCTTTGCAGTACCAAAGGTTTCAACAAGAAGAGATACAGGGTGTGCCACACCTATTGCATATGCTATCTGAACTTCACATTTATCTGCAAGTCCCGCTTTAACAACATTTTTAGCTATATATCTTGCTGCATAAGCTGCAGATCTGTCTACCTTTGTGGGATCCTTACCTGAAAATGCTCCGCCGCCGTGACGCGAGTATCCACCGTATGTATCAACAATGATCTTTCTGCCTGTAAGTCCGCTGTCTCCCATAGGACCGCCTATAACAAATCTGCCTGTAGGATTTACATATATTTTTGTAGCTTCATCCATAAAATCGGCAGGAATAACATACTTTATAACATTTTCGATGAGATCTTCTCTGATAGTTTCAAGTGTAACATCATCGTCATGCTGTGTGGAAAGAACAACAGTATCAACTCTTGCGGGAATACCGTTGCGATATTCTATTGTAACCTGTGACTTGCCGTCGGGACGAAGATATTTAAGCATACCGCTTTTTCTTACATCGGTAAGTCTTTTTGCAAGCTTATGTGCCAAGGATATAGGCATAGGCATAAGTTCCGGAGTTTCGTTTGCTGCAAAGCCGAACATCATTCCCTGATCGCCCGCGCCTGTGTCATATTCATCTGTCATTTCTCCGCTTTTGGCTTCAAGTGATCTGTCTACACCCATAGCAATATCGGGAGACTGCTTATGTACCATATTTATGACTGCACAGGTTTCGGCATCAAAGCCGTATTTTGCACGGTTATAACCGATAGAATCAACTACTTCACGAACAATTGACTGAAAATCAACGGTAGCCTTGGTAGTTATTTCACCCATTATACTTACTACACCGGTTGTGGTTGTTGTTTCACAGGCAACTCGTGACATCGGATCCTGCGAAAGCATTTCGTCAAGTATAGCATCGGATATACAGTCACACATTTTGTCGGGATGTCCCTCTGTTACAGATTCCGATGTAAAATAAGTAATAATATCTTTCATTTAGTACCTCCGAAAAATAAGAGCGCCTAGGAAATCCCGAGGCGCACAAAGAACATTTTGCTCTCATCTCTCAGGATTTAGCACCTTGCATTTGCAGGTTGCCGGGCTTCACAGGGCCAGTCCCTCCGCCACTCTTGATAAGATTATTTATGTATTTATTATAGTTTATATTATTGTAGAAATATAGCTTATTTTATTACATTTATTTTAATAATTGAATCTAAAGTATTCAGTTTTACGAGAACTACCGCAGGAATCTCACCGATGATTTCAATTATTGTATAAGCATAATCACCCTTGGAACGGTTAAGCATATTTTCAATGTTAAGACCTTCCTCGGATACGATGGAGGATATCTTTGCAAGCATGTTCTGAACATTCTTATGCATAATACAGATTCTTGCATCACCGTCATGAGGCATGGATGCGTTGGGGAAGTTAACGCTGTTCTTGATGTTACCGCTTTCAAGATATTCGATAAGCTGATGAGCAGCCATTACAGCACAGTTATCTTCGGACTCAGCAGTAGATGCGCCAAGATGAGGAATTGCAACAATACCGGGTACATTTATTGTATCTTCTGTGGGGAAATCTACAACATATCTCTTTACTTTACCGGATGCAATAGCAGCTTTCATATCGTCTGCATTTACAAGATCAGCTCTGGAAAGGTTGATGATGCGAACTCCGTCATTCATCTTTGCAAAATTCTCTTCACAGAACATGCCCTTGGTTTCGGGAGTTGAGGGAACATGAACAGAAATATAATCTGCATGTGCATAAACCTCATCATAGCTGGATGCTTTACGAACAGCTCTGGAAAGTCTCCATGCACCTTCAACGGTAACATAGGGGTCATAACCGATAACCTTCATACCCAAATTGTGGGCAGCATTAGCAACCATACCGCCTATTGCGCCAAGACCGATAACACCAAGAGTTTTACCTGCAAGCTCATTACCGGCGAACTGAGATTTTCCTTTTTCAACAAGCTTTGCAACATTTTCCTGACCTGCAAGGCTGTTTGCCCAATTAACACCGCCAACAACATCACGGGCAGCAAGAAGTAATGCACAAACTGCAAGCTCCTTAACACCGTTTGCGTTAGCACCGGGAGTATTGAATACTACAATACCCTGTTCTGCACATTTGTCTACGGGAATGTTATTTACACCTGCACCGCAACGCGCGATAGCCTTGAGTTCGGGCCCAAAGCTCATATCGTGCATAGCTGCAGAACGAACCATAATTGCATCGGGATTTTCAATATCATCCGCTACATTATACTGAGTTTTATCAAAAATGTCTGTGCCTACTTTGGCAATCTTATTTAATAACTTAATATTCTTCATGATTATTACTCCGCCTTAGGATTATTTTTTGCAAACTTGTCCATAAACTTAACAAGCGCCTCAACGCCTTCGGTAGGCATTGCATTGTAAATAGAAGCTCTCATACCGCCAACACTTCTGTGTCCCTTGATATTCTTGAAGCCTGCTGCAGCTGCCTCGGAAGCAAACTTCTTATCAAGCTCTGCATCGCCTGTTACAAAGGTAACATTCATCATGGAACGGGCTTCTTTTTCAACAGGTGCTACATAGTAGCTCTGATTATCAAGATAATCATAAAGTACCGCACACTTCTTTTCGTTAATTTCCTTCATACCGTCAAGACCGCCTACGGAAAGAATCCATTCGTAAACAAGCTTGGCAACATAGATACACCAGCAAGGAGGTGTGTTGTACATGGAATCAGCGTCAGCTATTGTTTTATAGTCAAGCATAACGGGAATATCTTCTCTTGAATTACCCATAAGATCTTCACGGATAATAACGATAGTAAGACCTGCAGGAGCCATGTTCTTCTGCGCACCTGCATAAATAACACCAAACTTGGTAACATCAACAGGCTCGGAAATAATGCATGAGCTCATGTCTGCTACAAGAGGGATATCACCGGTATCGGGAATATAATTCCACTTGGTTCCGTAAATGGTATTATTGAAGCAAATATGTACATAATCTGCATCGGGACGGAAATCTTCCTTTGTAAGCTTGGGAATATAAGTGTTATTCTTGTCTTCACTTGAAGCAACAAGCTTAACATCACCGTACTTCTGTGCTTCCTTATATGCTTTCTTGGAGAACTGACCTGTAACTACATAATCAGCCTTCTTGTTCTTGTTCATAAGATTGAGGGGAACTGCAGAGAACTGTGTTGATGCACCGCCCTGTACAAAGAGAACCTTGTAGTTATCGGGAATATTCATA
>JAFYPJ010000122.1 GCA_017547545.1 Clostridia bacterium
TTTCAATCAAATGGGCTATGACTGTGTGGAATATCTTATAGAAAACAAGCTTTATGAATTGGGGTATATAAAAAAATAAAATAAAAGAGGCACGCGGCCTCTTTTATTTTGTAATATTTACATTTACATTACCCTTTGGCAGAGGGAGCGTATATGCTCCTTCTGTTATTTTTTTTGGATTTACCCTATTGCCGTTTACGGTGAATTTGTAGTCATAACCCGATCTCATACAAACAAGAACATGAGTGTTGTTTTTTGAAACGGCGGCATTGAAGCAAACTGAGGTGCTGTCATTGTTCCAATTCACCTCGTTTATCATTGAAGCAAAGCCGGGGGTGAGGGTTCCGGGAGTATAATAGCCTGCAAAGAAAAGGGAAATGGGGCAGGAAAGTCCCGAAAAATGATGATAACCGCTTCCTCTGCCGTTATGACACATAAAGTTTTCAAAACAGCAGTAGGAGTAATTTACCTCCTTTGCCCATACCGTCAAGGATTTTTGGGCAATTTCAAAGGCAAGCTCGGATTCTCCGCGGTCTGTCAATGCCTTCCAGAGGATCCATTGGTGGGGCATCCATACACTACCGTTCCAATAGCCGAAAGGAGAATAGTAGGGTGCGCGTTTGTCTACCACTCCCACACCGATATCTGTCATTAAACCGTTTATAATATTGTCCTTTATTGCAGTTTCCTGTTCTGGTGTGCAGATATCTGCGATATAGGGGGTTATACCGTCCATACCCATGTTGTAATTTGTGTTGTCGGTATAGCGCATAAAGTCTTTCGGCATGCCCTTTTCGTCATGGAACATATATGAAAAATATCCGCATTCGCTGTCCCAAAGCTTGTGGTTTTCAATTCTTTGGGTATATTTTTTTGCAACAGATTCGTAATAGGGTATATCCTCGCTGTAGCCGAAATTATCTGCAATAAGCATCAGTATTTTTGAGATCAGAACAGTAAACGCGGTAGTTATAACCGGGGTGGTGTTTGAATGATTGTAGATATTTGGATCGTCAAGGGGCGCATTTCTTAACTGATGCTGGGGGGGGTAATCGTCCCAGCCTCCCGAATTGTAGGAAAGATGCCAGGTTTTCAAAATACCTGATGCAAGCTGTTCTTCGCCCTTGTCAAGATTGGCATAAAAATCATAATATTGCTTTATCATCGGATAAAGCTCTTTTAATTCCATTTTATGATTCGGGAATTTGTCTGTAAGATATTTGTATAAGAATATCTGTGTGGGTACAACACTTCCGTGGAATATATAGGGAGATTGGGTATCACCCACGGGAACAAGGTAGGTATTAAGGCAGTCGAAGCCTCTTTGGAAATCAACATTTGCCAGCCCCATACCTATAAATCCAGAATCCCAGGAATAAAGGCTGTCCCAGAATCTGCCGGGCGCATTATGCTTTATATACTGACGGCGGGTGTAAATGGGATACACAACATTTAAGAGAGTGTTGTATCGCATCATATTCTGTGAAAATACAAAATCCGTACCGTCGGGGTTTGAATCAACACAGGAAATAGGATTTTTCTTAGTTTCAACTTCTTCGTCTGTGTAAACTCTGAATCTCCGTATTTGATTTTCACCGGGGCAGAGATAAACGGGGGTGGAAAGCAAAGCCTGATAAACACCCTCGCCGATTCCGGTTACTGTTTCGGAAACATGGTCGTTTACCGTTAACTGCAGTAGCTTTCCTATGTCATAGGTATAGCATTCACGGTAATGACGGATAGGCTCAAAGTATTTTACGGTATAGGTTTTGGGCAGATCCTTGAATTTTAAAGTCATTGTGTTTTCGCCAAAACTTTTTTCGGGGATAAGATTATGCTCAATTTTTTCAAATTCTACCTTGGAAGCATCCTTGCCGATGCATATACAGTCAATATTGATGGGTGCGCCCGTCGAATACAATGTGATCTCACTTAGCTCTTCCTCCTTTATAACGGAGGTTAGATAGGTATATTCGGGTACGGCTTTAAGGAGAAGGGCATAGTAGTTCTCCTTTGTTTTTACAATTATATCGGTATCATTCTCGCAGTTATAACGAATACCGATGGAGTCAGCCTTGATTTTATTAAAATTATATTTTAAGTAATGTCCCTCTTGGTTGAAGAAATAACCGTCTATCGCAGTACCGAGTCCGCTTGCACCGTTGTGTATTTCCTCGGCAATTCGGTTTCCGTCTCCCGCTATTTTGCAATTGCAGTTTATTTCGGCATGCTCTGTTGCATCAATATATATACATCCCTTGGGTAAAAGCGGACGGTAAAAATCAAAATATCCAACAACCTCTGAACCCGGTTTACGGGTGGGAAGCTGCATTGATGCACAAAGGGTAATATCCAGGGACTGATTGATATCCGTATTGTTTACAAAGGTACAGGTAATGTCAAGCTGCTTGTCATCGGTAATATTGTAATCAACATCACAATAAACCTCATCCTTCCATTGAAGCTCATATCTGTAGCAGAAACGCGAAAGCTCGGCATTTGCCCCCCACAGCTTTATTCCCGTGTCGCTTTTGGAGTTGTGAGCAAGTACACTTCTGCGGAAAAAACCGGGGAACATCTCTATATTAAAGGTTGCACCTCTTTTTTTGTCGGCAATATGGCAGGCACCCATGTATTCCTTGTTATACGGGCCCCAATCACCAAGATTAAGATCATATCTTTTGTCTTTCATAAAATTCCTCCGTTCTTTTATGAAAGCATTATATCATAATTTCTTCATTTTTTCCATATAAAAATATAATTTTCACTTATATTTATATAATATCACAAAAAGTATTGACAAATAATGTATATACAAATATAATTGTATTAGTGAGTAATACAATATGGAGGCTGCAAGTGAAATTTGTTTTAGATAAAAACAGGGCATTGAGTCCTCAGATCTGTGAGCATATATGTTTGCAGATAGCATTGGGAGAATATATGCCCGATTCCAAGATAGCTTCGGTAAGAGAAGCGGCTTTGGATTTTTCAGTTAATCCAAATACCGTACAAAGGTCATATGAAACCCTTGAAGTGCAGGGAATACTCTATTCGGTGAGGGGATCAGGATGGTATGTTGCATCGGATATAAGTATTGCAAAGCAGATGCTTGAGGTTGTTTTAGAGGAAAAAACTGCACAGTATTTTGAATCTATGGCTGCTTTGGGATATACGGTAGAGGATGTTAAAAGCTATGTAAAGGAGTGGAAGGCATGAATGAGCTTTTGTATTGCGAAAATTTAAGCAAAAAATACGGAAAAAAACAGGCATTGAACGATCTTAATCTAACCCTTTATCCCGGTAGTATTATAGGATTGCTCGGCCCCAACGGTTCGGGGAAAACCACATTGATCAAGCTTATAAACGGCCTTCTTACACCAACCAAGGGAAGTATTCTTATAAACGGTAATCCTCCTGGTGTGGATACTAAAAAGATAGTTGCATATCTTCCGGACAGCATTTATCTTAACCGTTGGATGCGTGTTGAACAAATTGTTGATTATTTTAAGGATTTTTATGAGGATTTCAGGGTAGAGCTTGCCTATGAAATGCTTGGAAAACTTGATATTTCCCCAAAAAGTAAGCTTTCAAGCCTTTCAAAGGGTAATAAGGAAAAGGTATGCCTTATCCTTGTTATGAGCCGTAACGCATCCCTTTATGTGCTTGATGAACCTATAGCAGGTGTTGATCCTGCGGCAAGAGATTATGTTATTTCAACAATAATAAATAATTATAATCCCGAAGCAAGCGTACTTATTTCAACACATCTTATAACCGATATTGAGCAGGTTCTTGATGAGGTTATATTCCTTAACCGCGGAAATGTAGTTCTTCACAAAAGTGTTGACGATATAAGAGAGGAATACGGCAAGAGCGTGGATGAACTTTTCAGGGAGGTGTTCAAATGGTAAAAAAGCTTTTAAAGCATGAACTGAAGTATTATATTCGTATATTCATTCCGATATTTGCCGCGTTGGTTTTGTTTTCCGGCATAGGCAGAATCGTACAACTTTTTGAACCTCTGTTTAATGATAAAACTATACCTGTTTACTATATTTTATTGATAGGTACAATTCTTATCGTAGTTATAACGATGATTACGGCGTTGATCCTGCAATTTATATTCAGCATAGTCAGGTTTTATAAGCATCTGTTCAGCGGGGAAGGATATCTCAGCTTTACTATACCCGTAAGTGTGGATCAGCATCTTTTTGTGAAGCTCTTTTCCTCAATACTTATAGGTTTCTTTACCCTTTTGGCAATTATTGCTTCAATTTGTATTCTCACAAGCGGAGATTTGCTTGTGGAATTGATAAAAGCGGCACGGTATTTGATAAAGGATATTATAAAGGAAGGTTCAGAGTTAGTTTTTGTTATTATAGGAATATATGCTCTGTACTTTTTGGTTTCATATCTGTATTCAACCCTTTTGTGCTATCTGTGTATTGCCTTAGGCCAGCTTTTCAATAAGGCAAGAATAGCAATGGCTGTAGTGTTTTACTTTGCACATTACATTATAATGCAGGTTGGGGGAATGGCGCTGAGTATTCTGATAAGCTTCGGTATGATAGGACTTAGTGCATCCTCAGACATATCAAACATGGAGCGCTATGCCGGCGTTTTTGAATCAAATCCGGATTTAGTTACTGTTATTGCGTTTTTGGTACCTCTTTTGATATATATTGCATTATCCGTTGTATATTATTTTGCTGTAAGATATATACTTAAAAACAGGCTTAATCTTGAGTAGGGAGGGATTTTTGTGAAGAAAAGAATTAAAATAATATCTTTGATGCTTTCTGTTATATTATCCCTTGTGTTTTTTAGCGGATGCAGCTTTATTGACAAACAGAGAAAGCTTCACGGTGTGTGGACAAAAGAGGAAACAATAATGCTTAACGGTACGGAGTTCGTAAAATTTACGGCTGTTGATTCCTTTAAACCCACTATTCCCGGTGACATGAATAATAACATATATGTTACGGATGAAGATGTTCCGTTGCTTCTTAGATTTGCTTACGGCACTTACTTTAACTATGATGAAACCAAAGATTTTTTGATTTTGAATAATGAGTACAGTTATGATTATTCAGACAGGGTATATTGCCGCAAGGATAAGTATGATAAATATATGAAGTACGCAGAAAATGCAACAGCGGACATTCTTTGCTATGAATATGAATATTATGAATCGGGTATAAATTATTCAACCGATGTCTACATCTTGACTGAGGAAGAAGAAGAGGCGATCTATTCGATACATAAGTATCTTGAGCCTTTGGATATATATGAGGGTGTGGCCTTTAATGTTGAATACTCTGTTATAATTGAGGGTTCAAGTGAAAATATGCTTTTCCGCAATGATTACGGAATGCTGTTTACCGCAGGAAACAGAGTATACTTTGAACTTTATGAGATTGATCCCAATATAGATGAAGAGGTAATAAATATCGGCAACTCAAATATCTATCTGATTCCTAAAAATGATGATAAAATATTCAGAAATATATTAAAAGCAGAAATCGATACATACAATTCATTGTACTGAAAAAGGGTTGAGAAATCAACCCTTTTCCAGAGTGATGAAAAACTGTATAAAGATAGATCTGCCGTCAAAAAACAGAACAGAATTTAAAATACAGGGGATATTCTGTATTTTATGGGGCAAACTATACATAGAAAACCAAAAATACAGGTGCTTTTTGTTGAAAATGTGCAACTTAAAAATTTTTTTATTTTTCTTCAAAAAAAGTGTTGACAAATGCCTGTATTTATGATAGAATATCAAAGCTGTCGAATGAACGGTAGCTCAAATCAATGGCGGGATAGCTCAGTTGGCTAGAGCAACCGGTTCATACCCGGTAGGTCGTGGGTTCAAGTCCAACTCCCGCTACCATCCGGCCCGTTGGTCAAGCGGTTAAGACACCGCCCTTTCACGGCGGTAACGGGGGTTCGATTCCCCCACGGGTCACCAAAACAAAAAGCAAGTCAAAAGACTTGCTTTTTTGTTTTGAACGATGTGTTCCCGTTTGGAATGTGATGCGCCAAGGCGTGATGTAACCTACGGTTGTGATGCACGCTGCGCGCGTGAATCGGAACACATTGCTTCACTGCGAACAAAGTGAGCAACTTCACAGAGCAAAGTTCTGCTTCACATGCCCGAAAGGGCATGCTTCACTTAAAAAAATATATATTAGATCTTAAATGTTACTATGTTTAATATTGTATCCTCAGGATACAATCTCTTAAAGTATACGAAACCAAATATGTATCCTAAGGAAACAATCTTCTGCAGTAAATATTTTTTAAAATGTATCCTAAGGATACAATCTTCTGCAGTAAATATTTTTTAAAATGCATCCTAAGGAAACAATCTTCTGCAGTAAATATTTTTTAAAATGCATCCTAAGGAAACAATCTTCTGCAATAAATATTTTTTAAAATATATCCTAAGGATACAATTCTTTAAGGAACACAAACCCAAAATTGTATCCTAAGGATACAATTCTTTAAGACTATGAAATCTTAATTGTATCTTCAGTAAACGATCAATCGCTGTAAATGAAACCAAAATTGTATCCTAAGGATACAATCTATTGAAGTATACGATCTCATATATATCATTATGACACAATTCTTTATAGTATATGAAAACATAATTTTACCTTAATGAAACAATTATACAATGAATTTAAAACAGAAATTGTATCTTAAGGAAACAAATATATGATACATAAAAGTTTTAATTGTATTCACAGAAAACATATTTGAGAACATAAGAAA
>JAFYPJ010000123.1 GCA_017547545.1 Clostridia bacterium
ATCAAGTGTTTGATTGACTTTTTTGCAAAATTGTGATATATTTTATCCGGAAGGTTTTATAAAGAGGTTAACATGAATAATATAAAAAAATGGTTTGAAAATTTTTGGTATCATAATAAATGGATAGTGCTTATCATCGCGTTTTTTGTGATCTGCGGAGTTGTTATTTTAACTCAGTTTATTCAAAAGGAAGAATATGATGCATTGATCCTTTATACAGGACCTAAAGTTCCTAATGCGATAGAAACAAAGGATATCGAAGAAGCATTTGAATCTGTTATGGAAAGGGAATATATAAAGGATTCTGTAAAAAGAGTAAGCTTAAATCCGTTATTTCTTTTAACTGATGAACAGTATAATTCAGACGAATATCAATTCGACAAAAACGGGAATATTATAGTATATAATACTGCTGAGCTTATAAAGGCAAAAGAGCAGTATACCACACAAATATTTGTTGGTGAAGCTTTGATTTGTCTTCTTGATCCTGCATGGTATGATGATGCATATAAAAAGGATGCCTTTGTTCCTCTCAACGAACTGACGGATAAATCCTATGATAAAGCTATGTACAATGATAGCGCTCTGTATCTTAATCAAACCGAATTTGGAAAGTATTTTGAAGCATTTGAGGTCTTGCCTGAAGATACATTGATATGTTTCAGAAAAATGTCCTCCTCCAGCGGACTTAAAAATAAACGCAAAGAGGAAGAAAGATACAAATATAACAAAGAGTTTTTTGTTGATATATTAGAATTTACAGCAGAATAAAAAGGCTGTCCGGGAAGGACAGCCTTTTGATATTCAATTAAGCCTTTTTCTTTGTAAGAACTTTGATAACAAAGAGTGTAAGTACCATAAGTACACAAGCTATGGGAAGGGTGATGAACCAATCGGTTACAAAGCCTGCAATAATATAGCTTACAAATGATACTGCTGCAACTGTGATCGCATAGGGCAACTGAGTTGAAACGTGGTTAAGGTGGTCACAGCGAGCACCTGCGGAGGACATGATTGTTGTATCGGAAATAGGTGAGCAGTGGTCACCGCAAACTGCACCTGCAAGGCAAGCGGACATACCGATGATACCGAGAGGGCTGCCTACTTCAAAGATGCTGAGTACGATGGGGATAAGAATACCGAATGTACCCCAAGATGTACCGGTTGCAAATGCGATAAGGCAAGCTACAACAAAGATGATTGCGGGTAAGAAGCTCTGGAGTGTACCTGCGGAAGCAAGAGCGTTGTTAACGAATGTATCAGAGTCAAGGAGACCTGTCATACCCTTAAGGGATGTTGCCAGAGTAAGGATAAGGATCGCGGGAACCATTGCAATGAAGCCCTTGGGAATGCATTCCATAGCTTCCTTGAATGTGATAAGGCGGCGAACCATAAAGTATGCAATAACAACGATAAGAGCAACAATGCCGCCCCAAGGCAAACCAACGGTTGCGTCAGTATTGGAGAATGCATCAATGAAGTTGAGAGACTTATCATAATCAGCGGGATTGAATACCCATTCAGCACCCATACATCTACCAACATAGAAGAGGGAGTATACACAGATACCGATAAGGATAACGATGGGAACGATGAGGTCAACAACCTTGCCCTTTGAGGTTGCGGGAGCATCATCTTCTGCAGAATCAACGATTGTACCGCTGGTGAAAAGGTCACCCTTGAGAGCGTTTGCTTCATGGAGCTTCATGGGGCCGTAATCAAATTTCATAAGGGTAAGAGAAATGATGAATACGAATGTAAGTAAGGAATAGAAGTTGTAAGGAATAGCCTTGCAGAAGTATGCAATACCCTGACCGTCGGGAACGTTACTTGCAACTGCTGCTGCCCAAGAGGAAATGGGAGCTATCATACAAATAGGAGCTGCGGTAGCATCGATGAGGTATGCTAACTTTGCTCTTGAGATCTTTGCCTTATCTGTAACAGGGCGCATAACCGCACCAACTGTAAGGCAGTTAAAGTAGTCATCGATAAAGATAAGTACGCCGAAGCAGAATGTTGCAATAGAAGCACCAACCTTAGATTTAACGTGCTTTGCAGCCCATCTGCCGAATGCCTGGGAACCGCCTGCCTTATTTAAAAGAGCAACGATAGCACCAAGAATTACAAGGAATACAAAGATACCTGCGGTACCGGAAACAGCACCGATAAGACCGTCATTAACAACAGTACCGATGGCAGGAACGGGCTTAAAGCCTGTGGACAAAAGCGCACCTGCTACAACACCGATGAAAAGTGAAGAATAAACTTCTTTTGTGATAAGAGCCAATCCAATTGCGAGAACCGGCGGGAAAAGTGACCATAATGTACCAACGGGGCTCTTAATGTTGCCTGTAAATGCACAAACAACGGCAAAAGCAACTACAACTGCGATTATAAGCAGGTTGGAAATGATCTTCTTTGCTTTCATTTTGAAAAACCTCCAAAATATTTATAATTTACCACTATAGGATAACATAAAATCAACAGAATGTCAACAATTTTGTAATATTATATCGAAAGATAATTATTTGACAAAGTTGTTTTTGTTATAAAACAGAAAAGCCTGCCGAAAAAATCGACAGGCTTTTATTACATTATGAATTGTTTATTCTTCTATCCAAACAGCATCAAATACAACATTTGTTCGAACTGCATAATAACCAACATTCCAGTCATATATGTTAAGCCAATAGTTATATGCATTCAAAACCCAGCCGTCAAACACATAACCTTCTTTTGTGGGAACGGGCATATCAACACCTGTTGCCGCAAGGTAGTTTTCGCCGTAGTTGATACCGTAAATGTGGCTTACACCCTCAGGAAGCTCACCGCCGTTGGTGTTAAAGGTCATGGTATACTGCTTTCCGTAACCGGGGTAGGTAGGCTCTGCAGGTTCTTCGGGTTCTTCTGTTTCGGGTTCGTCAACAACTACGGTGTAGTAGTTATAGCTTTCATCAAAGTACTGAACACAGAAGGTGTAGGTGCCGGGCTCAAGTGTAACGGTGATAAATCCGTCAACTATAGCCGCAGCCTTGAGTACCTTGGAACCTTCGGCAGCCTTAATCTGTGAAGAGGTGGTATATATACCCTCTGCATATCTGATAACATTGAGATCGTCAAGCTGACCGATAGTTACAGTATTTCCGTTCTGAACGAAGGAAGGTGTTTTCTGCTGTACATCATAGTAGTACATTACCTGATAACCGTTATGATATACAACTGCTATTGTAACAAGACCGTTTGTACGGTACTGAATTGTGAATTCTGTTTTATCCTTGAGCGCTCTGCTGGAGCCTGCAAAGGATCTCTGGCCGTCTGCTCTCTTTACATCACCGGGAGTAGCATATTCACCGTATGCGGTTCTGATAACCTTAACACCCTTAAGGTTACCTACTGTAAACTGAAGACCGTTACCGTTGAAGGTAGGCTCGTCTACTGTAAGCATTATCTTAATGATAGTTGCAGGTCTGGTGGAATCCTGATATCTGATATATACGGTATGCATACCGGGATTCTTTACAACATATGTAAAGTCGGGATCGGTACCGATCTTTGCGGAGGTTACATTTACAAGATAGTTAGCCTTAACCTCAGCATATGTATTATAGTCACCGGGGGCAATGAAGAAATCCTTAACTCCGTAGAGGTTATGTACGGTCATTGTAACACCATCAGCAGTAACTTCCTGTTCCATATAGGAGAGGTCTGCATGATAGATGTATTCCTTACCTTCTGTTGTCTTAATCCATACGCTGAACATACCGCCATCCTTCATGGTAAGTGTGCAAACACCGTCCTTAGTGAAGGAAGCGATCTTGGAGGAGCTGAGAGTTACACAACCCTGCGCATTTTTAATAGCGGATGCGGTAGTATAAGTACCCTGAACATATCTGATAGCATAGATAGTATCAGCCTTTGTGAACATGATGTTATAGTTCTTTGTAGACATTACAGGCGCATCTTCGGGAAGCTCTACTTCGAGCTTGGGAAGAACCTTGGTTTCGTATGCGCCGCATGCTGCACAGTCTCTGCGCGCCTCACCCTCTGTTTCTTCGGTAGGTTCTGTGGTAGTGTACCAATCGCCAAATGCATGGCCCTTGGCTGCAACTTCATCTGATGTGTAGCTATCGCCGCAAACAGTACATGTATATGTTGTGTAACCGGCAGATGTACATGTGGGCTCGGTAACTACTGAAGTGTAGTTATGTCCGTTAGCTGCAACTTCATCTGCGGTATAACTGTCATTACAGTTAGAGCATGTATATGTGGTATATCCTGCTTCGGTACATGTAGGTGCAGTTACAACTGCATTGTAGCTGTGACCGAGTGCAGGTATTGTTTCCTGCTTTGTAAATACTTCATCGCATCTGCTGCAATATCTGCCTTCTGTAAAGCCGTTTTCTGTACAAGAAGGAGCTGTTGCTTCAAGAACAACCTCGTTATGACCAAGTGCTGCTACTTGATCGGCAACATAAGTATCATGACATCCTGTACATGTATATGTGGTATAGCCACCTTCTGTACAGGTAGCTTCCTTAACTTCGGGAACATAGTTGTGATCGTCAGAAGGAATAACAACGGTTTCTCGTGAAAATTCAGTATTACATACTGTACAGTAAGTTACAACATCGTAAGAACCGTCATTTGCACAGTCTGCTTCAACCCTGTTTTCTTCTTTGGTTGCTACGCTGTGACCGTTAGCTGCGGTATTGTCTGAAACATAGCTGTCACCGCATACTGTACATGTATATGTGGTATAACCTGCTTCGGTACATGTAGGTGCAGTTACAACTGCATTATATTTGTGTCCGTTTGCGGGAGTATTGTTTGCTGTATAGCTGTTGCCGCAAACAGAGCATGTGTATGTGGTATAACCGCCTGCAGTACATGTAGGAGCTGTTACAACTGCTTTGTAGCTGTGTCCCTTTGCGGGAATAACTGTTGCAACAGAAATAGTTTCGGAACATGTTGTGCAGTAGCTTGATTCTGTTTTACCGTTTTGTGTACAGGTAGGTTCAACACCGGGAACGGTAACGGGAGTATGACCTGTAGCGGGTACGGTAACTATTTCGTAAGAAATGGTAGCACCGCAAATATCACAGGTTATAAGTGATTCATAAGAACCGGGAATTGTACATGTAGGAGCGGTTTCATTAAACTTCTGCTCAAAGGGAGTATGATTCTTTGCAGTACCCTCTATGGCCTTTTCTACATAATCACCGCATTTTGTACATTGATAAACACCTATAACATCTTCAGAACAGTCATCCTGAGGATACTGACCTACAAGGATAGAGAAATCATGTCCTGAAGCAGAGCCTGTTTCTGTTCTTGTGTTGGTTACTGAACATCTGGTACAGATTGCAGTTTCTGTTCCGTCTTTTGTACAGGTAGAATTGCCGTTTGAATAATAGGTTTCAAAATTGTGACCTAATGCAGAACCGCTGTCTGTAACTGTATTTGAGGTTCCGCAGTTATTTGCGCAGTAAGCGGTTTTGGTACCGTCGGTTGTACAGGTTGCATTGCCGTCGGTATTATAGGTAACAAAGTTATGTCCCTTTGCAGGAATAGCCTGAGTATAGCTGCTGCCGCAAGAACATGTATATGTCATAACACCTGCAGCAGTACAAGTTGCTTGGGAAGTAACTGCTCCTGAATAGCTGTGGGTATGACCTGTTGAACCGTCTGCCCACTGTGCATAAAGTACAATAGGATCAGAGTTGGCTCTCTGGCCGCCTATATTCTGACCTACAGAATAGGATGTACCTGTTCCGTTAGGCTGAGTGTTCCAGCCTACAAAATAAGTTCCTGACTTGGAGAAGCCGCAACTGTCAACATAGTAGGGCTGATAATAGTGAAGGGGATCCCAGTCCCATTCAAGATATTCACTGTACTGTGTACCAGAACCACCGTTGGGGTTATAGGTTACAGAGGGTTCCCAGATCGCATAGAATTCTACTGCGGTATGACCGGTAGAGGTGGTTGCGCAATGGAAATATGACCAGGGCATCTTGTGACCTGTGGGGGGAATTGTAAGATTCTGTGCAGTTGTTTCTGTAGTGAAGAAACTCATATCTGCATTGAGAAGTCCGTAAAATTCCGCACCGCTTGACATGTTAACTCTGCGGCAACCCGGCTTTACGGGAGCAAGAGTACCAACGGGCATATCGAAATTACCGTAAAGTGTCATGGGGTTATTATAGTTGGAGTTGTCGCTGTCGCAAACATACTTGAGGAATATAGAATTACCTGTTGCGGGGAAGATACCGCCGTCTGCATTATACTGGATGTTATAACCCCAGATAGCATAAAGGGTAACATTAGCATCTACATTGTAAACATCGCGGTATGCAGTACCGATACCCTTACCTGTTGTAGGATCGTATGCGGTGTTCCATTCAATAAGCACTCTCTGCGCACCGTAGCCCTCTGCACCTGTACCGGGATAAAGACCGTACTGAGCCTTAATATAATCCTTATTGGTGAGAAGGTTAAGATCCTGGCCACGGGTTTTGGTGAGAGTTACACCGCTACCGAGACCGCCCTTGCCCGATTTGAGAGTTACAGAATAGGTGGTTGCATTGGGATCTAATTCCTCCCATACAGCCTTAAAACCGTGAACCATGGTTTCGGGAGCAGCCGGAAAGGCTTCTGTGCTGTTTTTGAGTTCAGAGAGGCTTGTATATGTCTGGTTGTTGTAAAGACAGGTAAAGCCTGCAAGCTTGTAACCCGACTTAACTGTTGTAGCAAAAAGTGCCTCATAAGCCGTATCATAGCCTGATGCGGATGAGAATACAACAGAGAAGGGGTTAACATCGTCACCCCAGAACAGGTATGTAAACATTGTCTGGGAAGCGGATGTAGTACCACCGTTAAGATCAAACATAATATAGTTTGTTGTGATCTGTGTTCCTGCATGAGAAACAAGTGGCATTACCATGGTAATGAGCATGGTAACAACTAATAATAGTGATAAAAATGCCTTTTTCATGATATTCCTTTCTTAATTAAAAAATTTCGAATATACTAACAAACAAAGTTTATCACTTTAATATTAAGTTTGTTGATTAGTAATAATAAATTTCTTGTAAACTTTTGTATAAAACAGGTAGTATTCCTACAGTAAATTCCGTTTTTTGTACGAACAAATTTTATAAAATGGAGCTATTTCCCAGTATATAAAAAAACACCCAAATAAGATAAAAATCTTATTTGGGTGTTTTGCTTCTAATTCTTAGAACAAGCCGGAAATCTTACCGTTTTCGTCAACATCTATCTTTTCTGCTGCGGGAACCTTGGGAAGACCGGGCATAGTCATAATATCACCTGTGAGAACTACAACAAAGCCTGCTCCGGCGCTTATCTTAACATTTTTAACTGTTACGGTAAAGTCTGTGGGGGCACCCAACTTTGTCATATCATCAGAGAAGCTGTACTGTGTTTTGGCAACACATACAGGACAGTTTCCAAAGCCTAATTTTGTTAAAGTGTCGATCTGTTTCTTTGCCGCGGGCAAGAAGTTTACTCCTTTACCGCCGTAAACCTTTGTAACGATCTTGTTGATCTTTTCTTCAAGAGAATCGGCGTCTTCATAACAGAATGTGAAATCTCCCTTTTCTTCTTCACAAAGTCGTACAACCTCATGCGCAAGAGCTTCACCGCCACGGCCGCCCTCTGCCCATACTGTGGAAAGAACAACGTTTACGCCGAGCTCCTTACACTTTTCGATAACGAGATCGATTTCTGCATCGGTATCGGTGGGGAAGCGGTTAACTGCAACAACGGATGGAAGCTTATAAACATTCTTGATGTTGGAAACATGACGCAGGAGATTGGGAAGACCTTTTTCAAGGGCATCGAGATTTTCGTTGTTAAGCTCGGTTTTTGCAAGGCCGCCGTGCATCTTTAATGCACGAACTGTTGCAACTATTACAACTGCAGAAGGAGTAAGACCGGCAAAACGGCACTTTATGTCAAGGAATTTTTCGGCACCGAGATCTGCGCCGAAGCCTGCTTCGGTTACCGCATAATCTGAGAGCTTCATTGCCATACGGGTTGCGGTAACAGAGTTGCAACCGTGGGCAATATTTGCAAAAGGACCGCCGTGTACAAATGCGGGAGTACCTTCAAGAGTTTGAACAAGGTTGGGCTTTAAAGCATCCTTTAAAAGTGCAGTCATGGCACCTTCAGCCTTTAACTGACCGCATGTAACAGGCTGTTCGTCGTAGGTATAACCAACAATGATATTTGCAAGTCTTTTCTTTAAGTCTGAAATAGATTTGGAAAGTCAGAGAACCGCCATAATTTCACTTGCAACGGTAATATCGTAACCGTCTTCACGGGGAATACCGTTAACTCTTCCGCCAAGACCGTCGGTAACAAAGCGGAGCTGACGGTCATTCATATCAACACAACGCTTCCATGTGATACGGCGGGGATCTATATTAAGTGAATTACCCTGATAAATATGGTTATCAAGCATAGCTGCAAGGAGGTTGTTTGCCGCACCGATTGCATGGAAGTCACCTGTAAAGTGAAGGTTTATATCCTCCATGGGAACAACCTGAGCCCAGCCGCCGCCTGCTGCACCGCCCTTAACACCGAAAACGGGACCAAGGGAGGGCTCGCGCAGAGCTACGCAAACATTTTTTCCAATTCTTTTTAATCCGTCTGCAAGGCCGATTGTAGTGGTGGTTTTACCTTCGCCTGCCGGGGTAGGAGTAATAGCAGTAACAAGAATGAGCTTACCGTCCTGCTTGCCTTCTTTATTCAATAGTGAAAGGTCTACTTTAGCCTTGTATTTACCGTACTGTTCGAGATATTCATCAGGAACATTTGCAACCTTTGCTATTTCGGTAATTGGCTTCATTTCAACAGATTGAGCTATTTCTATATCAGACATATAAGACATTATTATATCTCCTTATCAGTTAAAATATTTAAATGCGGAATTAAAGATATTCATTTCGTATACGCCCTCTACATTTTTGTAAAGACCGTTTCCGATTCGTTCGCTGTGTCCCATTTTACCAAGCACTCTGCCATCGGGTGAAGTGATACCCTCAATTGCATGGGCGGAATTGTTGGGGTTGAATGCAATGTCATAGGTTGCATTGCCTTCAAGATCACAGTATTGAGTTGCGATCTGTCCGTTTGCGGCAAGCTTTGCGATAAGCTCTTCGCTTGCAAGGAATCTGCCTTCACCGTGAGAGATCGGAACTGTATAAACTTCACCGGGCTTTGTACCCATAAGCCAGGGAGACTTATTTGAAGCAATAGCTGTACGAACAAGCTTGGACTGATGGCGTGCAATGGTGTTGAATGTAAGTGTAGGGCAATTTTCATCGGTATCAATAATTTCACCGTAGGGAACAAGACCAAGCTTGATAAGTGCTTGGAAGCCGTTGCATATACCCAGCATAAGACCGTCACGGCAATTTAAGAGATTGTGCACCTCATCTTTAACCGCCTTATTACGGAAGAATGCTGTAATGAATTTACCTGATCCGTCAGGCTCGTCACCACCGGAGAAGCCGCCGGGAATAGCAATGATCTGCGCATTTTGAGTCTGTTTTGCAAAGTATTCAACAGAATCCGCAATACCGGATGCAGTAAGGTTCTTGATTACGATGATTTCTGTATCAAGACCTGCACGCTGAGCCGCCTTTGCGGTATCAAACTCACAGTTTGTACCGGGGAATACG
Organism: Clostridia bacterium; assembly: GCA_017547545.1. Classification (GTDB taxonomy): domain Bacteria; phylum Bacillota; class Clostridia; order Oscillospirales; family CAG-272; genus RGIG7300. The sequence continues at coordinate 9,705 of JAFYPJ010000123.1, forward strand.
GGAATAAGAACCTTGGGTTTAGTAATCTTAGTTCTGATTTCGGGGAATGATGTTGCCTCAAAACGATAATTTTCAGGCTTATTTTCGTTAAAAGCAATATTGCAATGATATACATCCTCTAACTTGCCTTCATAGAGTTTGTTTAAACCGCCCAGACAAATCTTTTCCTGACCAAGAACGATATCCTTATCCTCTGTTGTATAACCAAGGGTTTCACCGATTTCGGTATCATCTGCCATTTCAAGAATGAATGAGCCGTAGTTGTAGCCAAAGATGTCAGCAACCTTCATTGTATCATCATACTTAAAGCCGATACCGTTACCGATAGCCATCTTATAAACCGCTTCAGCAATACCGCCGAGAGTGGGAGTGTAAGTTGCAAGAACTTTTCCTTTTCGTACAAGTTCTGTTACCTTATTGAAGTTTTCAATAAGACTTTCTGTTTCGGGAAGATGATTTTCGTCATAAGCGGTACGCAGTATTGCAACTCTGTGACCTGCTCCCTTGAATTCGGGAGAAATGATATTATTTATATTATCTGTTGTAACCGCAAAGGAAACAAGGGTAGGAGGAACATCTAATTTTTCAAAGCTACCGGACATAGAGTCTTTACCGCCGATAGATCCGATACCCAGGTTCTTTTGTGCTTTGAATGCACCGAGAAGTGCGGACAAAGGCTTGCCCCATCTCTTTGCATCAACGCCGGGCTTTTCAAAGTATTCCTGGAAGGTGAGGTATACATCCTCGAAGGATGCACCTGTTGCGATAAGCTTACAAACAGATTCAACAACCGCAAGATATGCACCGTGGTAAGGGCTTTTTTCGGTGATGAAGGGGTTGTAACCCCAGGACATAAGAGATACTGTAGAGGTATCGCCTGTTTCGGTGGAGATCTTATTTACCATTGCCTGGATAGGAGTAAGCTGATACTTACCGCCAAAGGGCATAAGAACTGTACCTGCGCCGATGGTGGAGTCAAATCTTTCGCTCAAGCCTCTCTTGGAGCAGGTGTTGAGGTCGGATGCAACTGCCTTATAGTTTTCTGTAAAGCTTCCTTCTACCTTCTTTGTATAACATTCGGGCTTGGAAGCTGTAATATCAATGTGCTTGGGAGCACCGTTGCTGTTAAGGAATTCACGGGAAAGGTCAACAATATTTTTACCGTTCCAATGCATAACAAGTCTGGGATCAGCCTGAACCCTTGCAACTACGGTTGCTTCAAGGTTTTCGGAAGCGGCGAGTTCGCAGAAGCGTTCAACATCCTTTGCTTCAACAACAACTGCCATTCTTTCCTGAGATTCGGAGATAGCAAGCTCTGTACCGTCAAGACCGTCATACTTCTTGGGAACGGAGTTGAGGTCGATTACAAGACCGTCTGCAAGTTCACCTATAGCAACGGAAACACCGCCTGCACCGAAGTCGTTACAGCGCTTGATAAGCTGAGAAGCTTCCTTATTTCTGAAAAGTCTCTGGAGCTTTCTTTCTTCAGGAGCATTACCCTTCTGAACTTCGGCTCCGCAGGATTCAAGAGACTGGAGATTGTGGGACTTGGAAGAACCGGTAGCACCGCCACAGCCGTCGCGACCTGTTCTGCCGCCAAGGAGGATAACGATATCACCGTCTTCGGGTCTTTCGCGGCGAACATTTTCAGCAGGAGCAGCAGCAATAACTGCACCGATCTCCATACGCTTTGCCGCATAGCCGTCATGGTAAATTTCATCAACCTGACCTGTAGCAAGACCGATCTGGTTACCGTAAGAGGAATAACCTGCAGCCGCTGTTGTAACGAGCTTACGCTGGGGAAGCTTACCCTCCATAGTTTCGGAAATGGGCTTGGTGGGGTCTGCCGCACCTGTTACACGCATAGCTGCATAAACGTAGCTACGGCCGGAAAGGGGGTCACGGATAGCACCGCCGATACAGGTAGCCGCACCGCCGAAGGGTTCGATTTCTGTAGGATGGTTATGTGTTTCGTTCTTGAAGAGAAGAAGCCACTTTTCGATTTTACCGTCATGTTCAACGTCGATCTTAACTGTACAAGCATTGATTTCTTCGGACTCATCGAGCTTTTCAAGCTTGCCTTCCTTCTTTAAATATCTAACTGCAAGAGTTGCAATATCCATTAAGCAAACAGGCTTTGTTCTGCCGAGTTCCTTACGGGTATTGATATAATCGTTATATGCATCCTCAAGGAGCTTATCCTCAAAGGAAACGTTGTCTATCTCGGTTAAGAATGTAGTATGTCTGCAATGGTCAGACCAGTATGTATCTATCATACGGATCTCGGTTATTGTGGGGTTGCGCTTTTCGGTTCTGAAATAGTCGCGGCAGAAACGGATATCGTCTAAGTCCATTGCAAGGCCAAGCTCATTCATAAGCTCACCTAATGACTTATCGCACATATCGATAAAGCCTTCAACTACTGCAACCTCTGTAGGAATTTCGTATTCAACCTTTAAGGTTTCGGGCATTTCGAGGGTAGCCTCTCTTGCTTCAACGGGGTTGATAACGTATTTCTTGATTTTTTCAACATCTTCAGCAGTAAGCTTGCCGTAAAGAGCATAAACTCTGGCAGTACGGATCAAGGGGCGCTCACCCTGAGAGATGATCTGAATACACTGTGCGGCAGAGTCTGCGCGCTGGTCATACTGACCGGGGAGATATTCGGTTGCAAAAACAACTGCATCGCCCATTTCGGGAAGGGTTGCAAAGGTATCATCAAGCTGGGGCTCGGAGAATACGGTCTTTTCTGCATAGGAGAAAAGCTCTTCTTCAATTCCTTCGCAATCGTATCTGTTAAAGAGACGAACCTTTTCAAGCGCATCTATACCGAGAAGAGAAACTGCATCGGAAAGAAGCGCTCTTGCTTCGTTATCAAGTCCCTTTTTCTTTTCAACATATAATCTGTAAACCATCTTGTCCTCCTATTTGAGAGCAGCTAAAGCTCTCTTGCCTATATCGCTTCTGCGATAAGCATTTTCAAAGCTTACTTTATCTGAATATGCATAAGCTTCGGCAATTGCATTCTCAAGGGTGTCACCTGTTGCAGTAACACCAAGAACCCGTCCTCCGCCGGTTACAACCTTACCGTTGTCAAACTTGGCACCTGCAACATATATATCCTTGTTTTCTTCCTTTTCGGGGAAGGTAATTTCAAAACCTGTATCATATTTACCGGGATAACCCTTACTTGCCATAACAACGCAACAAGCAGATGCATTCTTAATGTTAACCATATCCTCTTTAAGATTACCGTCTCTGCAAGCCTTCATAACAGAGAGAAGGTCGCAGTCAAGAAGAGGAAGAACTACCTGTGTTTCGGGATCTCCGAAACGGCAGTTATATTCGATAACCTTGGGCCCGTCCTTTGTGAGCATAAGACCAAAGTAAAGGCAACCCTTAAAGCTTCTGTTTTCTGCATTCATAGCATTAACGGTAGGCATGAAAATCTTTTCCATACATTCTGCGGCAATTGTGTCGGTATAATAGGGGTTGGGAGCAATAGTACCCATACCGCCTGTGTTAAGACCTTGGTCATTATCAAGGGCTCTCTTATGGTCCATAGAGGAAACCATGGGAACAACGATCTTACCGTCTGTAAATGCAAGAACCGATACTTCAGGGCCTTCAAGGAATTCTTCAATAACTATTGAACTTCCGCTATCTCCAAATACCTTATCCTCCATTGCGGCCTTGATTGCATCAACAGCTTCTTCCCTTGTCATTGCAATTACAACACCTTTTCCGAGAGCAAGACCGTCCGCCTTAATAACGGTGGGAATGGGAGCTGTTTTGATATATTCAAGAGCTTCTTTTGCATCGGTGAATACTTCATATGTTGCGGTAGGAATATTATACTTTTTCATGAGGTTTTTTGAGAAAACCTTACTGCCCTCGATTATTGCCGCCGCCTTGTTTGGGCCAAAGCAGGGAACACCTACAGCTTCAAGTGCATCAACACATCCTAAAACCAGGGGATCATCGGGAGCAACTACTGCAAAATCTATTTTATTATCGGTTGCGAACTTAACTATAGCATCAATATCCTTTGCACCTATAGCTACAAGCTCTGCATCCTTTGCCATTCCCGCGTTACCGGGAAGAGCATATATTTTTTCTATAGAAACATTTTCTTTTAATTTCTTGATTATCGCATGTTCGCGGCCACCGCCGCCTACTACCATAATTGTCATTATTTTACCTCTATATAGGATTATTTTATTTCGGGCAATTAAGTTTGAATTATCGCCTACCCTCATACCCGATCAGGCGGGTAAAGGGGCCGGCACCTTGTTAATGATGGAATAATCTCATTCCGGTGAATGCCATTGCCATGCCGTACTTGTTTGCACATTCAATAACAATATCATCACGGATAGAGCCACCGGGCTCTGCAATATACTTAACACCGGATTTCTTTGCGCGTTCAATATTATCGCTGAAGGGGAAGAAGGCATCAGAACCGAGAGCAACACCGTCAATAGAATCAAGATATGCTCTGATTTCCGCATCGGTAAGAGGTTCAGGCTGTGCGGTGAAATATTTCTGCCAGTTACCGTCTGCGCAAACATCCTCTTCATTACGGTTAATATAACCGTCAATTACATTATCGCGGTCAGGGCGGCCAAGGGTATCCTTAAAGGGAAGGTTGAGAACCTTATCATACTGACGAAGGAACCATGTATCTGCCTTTGAACCTGCAAGACGGGTACAGTGAACACGGCTCTGCTGACCTGCACCAACACCGATAGCCTGTCCGTCTACTGCAAAGCATACAGAGTTGGACTGTGTGTATTTAAGGGTGATAAGGGAAATGATAAGGTCACGCTTTGCTTCTTCGGGAAGCTCCTTGTTTTCGGTAACAACATTTGAAAGAAGCTCGTTGTTAATTTTAAAGTTGTTTCTGCCCTGTTCAAAGGTGATTCCGTAAACCTGCTTGTGCTCGATTTCTGCGGGAACGAAATTGGGATCGATTTTAACGATGTTGTAATTGCCGTTTCTCTTGGATTTGAGAATTTCAAGTGCTTCGGGATCGTATCCGGGAGCAATAATACCGTCGGAAACCTCACGCTTTATCATTTTTGCTGTGGTAACATCACAAACATCTGAAAGTGCAACCCAATCACCGAAGGAGCACATACGGTCTGTACCTCTTGCTCTTGCATAGGCACAAGCCAAGGGAGAATCGTCAAGACCTTCGATATCGTCAACAAAACAAGCCTTCTTTAATTTATCGGAAAGGGGAATACCAACTGCAGCAGATGTGGGGGAAACATGCTTAAAGGAGGTAACTGCGGGAAGACCGAGAGCCTCTTTAAGCTCTTTTACTAACTGCCAGGAGTTGAATGCATCAAGGAAATTTATAAAACCGGGACGGCCGCAAAGGATCTCAATAGGAAGTTCGCTTCCGTCATGCATAAATATCTTCGCAGGCTTCTGATTGGGGTTACAACCGTATTTCAATTCAAATTCTTTCATTTTTCTTAACTCCTTTATGCATTCTTGTTTATTGTAATTATTTCATTTTCACTTGAGGTAAGGGAATGGGATATAACAACAAGGGAAACCTTGTTATCCTCGTTTAAATTCTTCCAACAAAGGTCTGCTAATTCCTTTGCGGTATTGGGGAGAGCAACTTCTTCGGGCTCACCGTAGAAGGAGGGGATGGGATTTCCGTCACACTTGTAGGTATGAATGAAGTGACCGATACCTGCTTCGGGAGCATATTCATAGAAGAAACGCTGGCAAACCTCAGGTCTGCCGTTAGCACTTTTGAGAATTGAAAGCTTATATGTAAAATCACTATGGTCTTCGTTGTAATCAACTATACCTGAAATTCTGGGGGTGTAGTTGGGACAGTCGGGCTCGTATTCACGGGTTCTGAGTGCTTCTTCAAAGGTTTTTCCTTCGTTTATAAAATCAAAAATAGTATTGGTCTGATCACCGTTTGTGATAATGTCTGTGTTACCGTTATTGGCAGAGAGGTAGGGGTTGTAAATGATAAGGCTGGGATCTGAAAGCTTGGATTCGTCAAAAGCCTTAGTTCTCATACCACCGTCAAACCATTCAAAAACTCTGTTTCGGCTGTTTTCGCTTCTGCCCATAATAAAGTAAGCTATCATAGCAGACTTACCGTCTGCGGATTTACCTATAACTATGCCTCTGCCGGGATAGGAATTTTCAGAAAGTAATGTTTTTAAATCATATAATGCCATTTTTTATTCCTCCGTTGTTACTGTATTGTTACTAACAAATTCAACTGCTTCGGGGAGTATTTTCCACTCCGCTTCTTCCATTACACGCTTTTGCAGTATTTCGGGAGTGTCTCCATCCTTGATATATACTGCTTTTTGCATGATTATTTCACCGCCGTCAGGGATCTCATTTACAAAATGAACGGTGGCACCCGTTACCTTAACTCCGTAACCCAGAGCCGCTTCGTGAACCTTGAGTCCGTAGAAACCCGCTCCGCAGAAGGAGGGGATTAGTGAGGGGTGAACATTTATTATTTTTTTAGGATATCTTGAGGTAAAATTTTCGCTTAAAATACACATAAAGCCTGCAAGAACGATAAGCTGAATGTTATTTTCTTCTAAAAGCGCGATTATTTTTGCTTCAAATTCTTCCTGTGTGGTCTTTTTTACCACGGCGGTCTTTATATCTGCCTTTGTTGCGCGTTCAAGCGCGTAAGCGTTTTCCTTATTGGAAATAACCAGCTCAATTTTTCCGCTTTTTATTATACCGCTCTTTTCGGCATCTATAAGTGCCTGGAGATTTGTTCCTCCACCCGAAACAAGAACGGCTATTTTACATTTATTCATGATTTTTCTTTACTCCCTTCATTAGGGTGGGTATAAGCATACCGCCTATGGTGTTACCTATTAGTACAAGGATTATAAACAGTGCCTTTTCAAGTCCGAATATCCGTGCAACACCAAAGTAAGCCATATCGGCAATCGAATGC
>JAFYPJ010000124.1 GCA_017547545.1 Clostridia bacterium
GGAAAGTGCGGTACTGTTTGTAATAAAATACAAAAGCCAACAAATAAAAACTACGGGCAGGATATTAAGAATAAGTACATTATATCTTTCAAGATAGCTGAAAAATATATTTGCATGGTTTACATGATTTCTGCAGGCAAAATAAAGGCTGAAAATACCCGTTAAGCCGGAAAATAACATCATAAGCGAATAGCTTGCCGTATAATGGAACAGATTTCTTGCAAAGTAAGTAAAGGGTGAACGGTATTCCTTTTTACCGTAAATATAATGCTTTTGCTTAGCCCTTTTCATCAATGGCGAAAAGAATGTTCCGTAGGCCTGATAATCATCCTCCGAAACAAAATCTTTCGCTTCCTTGAAACAGGTAAAGCCTCCCTTTTCTATATCGTAAACATTGGCAATTACACGAGGGAATGCCTTTTCCAAAACGATTCTCGGATGCTCACTTATTACATAAACATCTTCGCAAGGAAGAAAAATCTTTTTCTTTCTTTTTACAAAAAATCTTTCTGCTTTTTCATCAATATTATTTACAAAACGCAAAAAGCCCCATCTGATTGCAAGATATTTTTCTTTTTTTATCAAACGAAAGTATCTGAGAAGGGAGAAAAAAGCATAGAGAGGCAGAAACCTTATCAGTGATATCTGACGGAAAAGACAATACCAGTAAAAACTCTTTTCTGCTTTTACTCCTTTATATAAATTTTCGAAAAACAGATATTTTTTCATTTACAATCCCCATTAATTCTGATATAATAAATTATTGTAGCATAATATTAATGAAATGTCAAACGGGGGAATCATGAATACAAAGTATCTGTTTTTTGATCTTGACGGCACTATATCCTTTGATGGGGATACCGTTGCTCCAAAAGAGCTTGAAGCCATAGCCAAAGTGAAAGAAATGGGGCACAAGGTATTTATAAACACGGGCAGAGGTCTTGCACATATTTCAAAAAATATACTTAATGCCCTTGAATGGGACGGTGTTATAGCAGGCTCGGCTTATATGCAGCTTCATGGCAAAGAGGTATATGCAAAGTATATTTCCAAGGAAACGGTAAGATGCCTTTATGAATACTGTAAAAAAGAAAATGCTGTGGGAATTTTTGAGGGACGCAGTATAATTTACACATCCTTCCCTTATCCCGTTACTCAGGTTTTGCTGAATGATGAAAATATAACAGACGGAATGGAAATAATAAGTGTAAACATTTTAAACCCCATATCCTTTGAAGAGGCACAAAGTCTTTTCCCCGATATGGAGCTTGTTGTATACGGCGGACATTTTGAAGGTACATCAAAGGGGCATTCCAAGGAAAGCTGTATGAAGATACTTACACACAAATTCGGTATACCTAAAAAGGACATGATAGCCTTTGGTGACGGAGCAAATGATAAGGAAATGCTAAAGTATGCAGGCATGTCTGTTGCCGTTGGTAAGGCACCCAAGGAGTTCGATGAATTTGTGAGCATGAGAACGGACAATGTTGCAGATGCATTGAAAAAGCTATTTGACATATAAAAGGACTAACCGTAAAGTTAGTCCTTTTTGATTACATATATTCGGAAAATGATACGCATATTTTTGCCGCCTGACTCCTTGTTGCCGTCATAAGCGGTGAAACTGTTGTTTTTGATGTACCGTTAATAAGACCGAAGGCAACAGACCAAGACATTGCATCCCTTGCCCAATCGGAAATACTGTTGTTATCGTAATATTCCGAAAGATCGGTTTTCATTTCAGTATCTATACCGTTTTTCAATGAGTAATTATAGAAAAGCTGCGCCAACTGTTCACGGCTTATTTCAACGCCAAGGCCAAACTTGCCGTTACCCGTTCCCTTAACATATCCTTCCTCACTTGCCCAGGCGATTGCAGCTGAATACCACTGACCGGCTTTAACATCCGAAAATGATGTTTTTCCTTCATATTCAGACAGATCGGCATTTGCCATTCTTGCAAGCACCAATACAAACTGTTCACGGGTAAGGGCTTGGTTGGGAAGAAAGTTGCCCTTTTCGTCACCCTTGAAATATCCTTTATCGGCAGCTTTTACCACGGGATGCGTATACCACTCTCCCGTGCTTACATCCGCAAATGGTGTTTTGGCTTTGAAATATAATACAGTATCCTCATAAAGATTAACAACATCGCCTTCAACAACAGATGCACCGTCATCAAAGCACCAACCTTCGATTATATAACCCTCTGCATCGGTATCGGGAAAACTCAGATACTTTCTTCCTCCAACCACTTGCTTTGAGCAGAGGAATTGATTGTTCTGATCATAAAAATCTATTTTATATGCTTTATAATGACTCTTTTGCGAAAGACTTTGTGCCTCAGCTTCATCACGGGCAAAACGGATTGAATGTACCGTTATTTCATCGCCTTCTGCCACCTTTGTATCGTTCAATGACATAAAATTGAAGCGCAGGGTATTCAGCTTACCCGAAAAAGCGCGAAGATCTATAATGTATGTATGGTATTGACCGTCATTTACCGCATTTATGAAGCCTACAAAGGCATTTTGATCCACACCGGTTTGCTTACCCGTTGTAGCATAAACAGCCTGAAACATATAAGGACTTGCATCCGAATGTTCTAGCTTCATATCAACTACAGCATAATTATATTCATCAAGATCTATATAAGGATAATTACGGGAAACGGCTGAATTTTCATTATCAACCCTTGTGTTCGGCAGTCCAAAGCTGAAGATTGCACAGGGATCACCGTAAAGATCTTTGACCTTGAAATTGATTCCCTCTTCTACCGTATCTGCCTCAAGTTGACTTACATCGGGGACAAGACATCTTACATCACTTGCCGCATAGTGAACTGCACCGAATTCTATATATTCGGAAGGTATATCCGGTTTGTTTTTTACTGTTTTATGAGCCTTGCCTACCGAAAGGATAACAGAATTCACAACCGTTCTCTCAACATTGCCGCTGTCACAAGGTCTGTTTACAACCTTATACTCACCCTCATCGGCAAGTACCATTGTTGCGGAGCCTCCTCCGTCAAGAATGAAGGCTGTATTCAGATCCAGCTCATCCGTAACATCCCAGTATCTGTTATAATTAAGCCCTTGACTGAAACCACTCTGTCTGCCATCATTTACAAGGAATACTACATTACCGTTATTTTTTATACCAACAATAGTAGTGGGATAACCGGTTGTTACTCCGCTTTCATTTTTCACACCGTCAACCACAAAAGGCATATGACCGCCTACACAGTTGGTAACATTCTGCCAAAGCTCTGTATTACGGCCGAATTTCTCACTTACCTCAAAGGAAAGAGTTACACTGTCTCCTAACTTATAACCTTTCACCTTATCTATAGCCGTTCCTCTGGCACAAAGGATAATATGATCCTCAGCCATGGATGGGTTTTCTTCCGAAGATTCGTCATAAATTCCGATAATTTCACCCTTGATCACACTTTTGTGTTTAACTGTATATCCATCGGTTTTAACAAGCAGCTCAAGCGCATCATCAAGAGCATGGGTGTTAAGAGTTCCCTTGTCTGTATACACTACCAAAGCATTGTTTGCAGGTAAACGGTTAAGTCCGTCTGCCTTGGTATCATCAAGTGTTATCTCCAGCTTGGGACAGCCGATTGCAACCTGATTATCTGCAGTTACACCAAATGACCAGAACTGCCCTTCATAGGGTGTTTCCTGAACCATGTAATCCGATGTGATTATCTCACCGTTATACATATTGAATCCGCGGGGTAGTGTAAGCTCTTTTTTTACCACTGCATCCGAATAACCGCCATAGCTTGTTCCTTTGCCTTCTATTCTTGCATGAGCATACGCCACCATCCAAAGATCACCGTTTATAGCCGCAACAGGAGTTTTATCCGGGTTATTCTCCGCAAAAACTGCCATGGTATCACTGGTTTTACTCAGCTTGTTTGCATAATCTCCGCCGCCTGTTACATCAATATAAAGATTTTTATCCGAAGGATCAAATTCAATAGCATTAAAATTTTGTGTTGAATATACAGAGCTTGAATCTGTTGCAATATGAGTATGGGTTACACCGGGATAAATTTCGGTTTCCTTGTATGTAGTTTGACTTTCTTTCTCACCCAGATCAAGAGCATTTACCGAAAGGGGTAATAGCATCATAAGTGCCAAAAGTATTGCTGTTATTTTTTTCATCATTAAACACCTTATTTAACAAGGGGGAGTGCTTCAAACAGATCCCCGTATTTTTTGGACTGTGAAATGTAGGGACACTCAATTCCGAAAGCATCAAGAACTATACCGTACACATCTGTATTAACAAAACCTGTAAGATCAGCATTCTCATTTACATTTTCACCGCCTATGGCAAAGAAGCTGTTAAGCTCATCCTCGCTTGTACCGCCGTAGGATGTACCGCCCCTAACACCGCCATGATCTGTTACAAGAATATAAAGAGTGTTTTCATTTCTTCCAAGTTCTTCATATTTGTTATAGATTTTGCCTATATAGCCGTCTGTTAATCCAAGCTGTGTCATGTAATCAGAGCTGCCAAAACCACCTTCAAAATGAACACCGCCCTGAAGCACTTGACGCATTTCAACAAGCAAAAGTGAGGGATCGTTATTCTCAAGATAACCGCCTTCGCAAACAAGCATATCGGTTATTTCATTATCAACAGAATTTTCGTCAACAGGAGCATAAACTCCGCCCTCTTCTTCAACCATCTGTGAAATTTCAAGGCTGGAGGCAAAGCAGGCAACCTCTTTTTCGGGATATGCTTCCTTGACCTGTCCAAGGAAGGTCTTTACAGAATCTCTTTCGCTGTAAACATTTCTTGCCGCATCATCTCTGTGGTAAAAGCCGTGAACCAAAGCGTTTGTACCGGTAAGAATCGAAGCTCGTTCTGAGACACAGTTCACCGGAGAGGCGGCTCTTGATGTAGTACTTAAACCAAATATTTTATTGATATTGGGAGTGTTTGCATCCTTAAAGAAATCTCCTGCACCGTCTATCATAAATACAACAACTCTGTCATATCCGAGAACGGTTTCGGGTTCAAAAATATCCGCAAAATACTTTATTATTTTTACTATCTGATTTCTTCCCGCAAGGCCTTTGGGATCAAGCTTTCCTGCTCCAACACCGTTAACTATACCAAGAGAAACTGCCCAGTTCATAGCATCTCTTGCCCATTCGGAAGTATCGTTTCCGTCTGTGAATTCCTTTAAAAAATCCATACCGTCTTCAGGATATTCGTATCCCATAAAATCAGCAAAATTTTTCATAATAACGGTCAGCTGTTCGCGGTTAACATTAACATTGGGCATAAATTCGCCTTTATCATTTCCGTTAACTATCTTATTTGCTCCAGCCCAGGAAACCGCAGGGGCATACCAGGCTCCCGTTTCAACATCTTTAAAAATACTTTCGCTGTATTTACCGAAATCCGCACCCGCATACTTTGAAAGTATCTGCACCACCATTGCTCTTGTTGTATTGGCAGCAGGTGCAAAGCTTGTATCAGAGGTTCCGTTTACCAATGAATTAGTGTAGCAAAATTCTACCGATTCATAATACCAACTGTTCTTATCTGTATCGGTAAAGGGCAATTCATTGTATTTTCTTTCAAAATCGGTAAAGGTATTTCCGCATTCCTCGCAGCTCCTGCTTCTTTTTCCGTTTGCTGTTTCCCAAACGCTGAAGCTGTGACCGTTTGCTTTGATTGTATTTCTTTGTGTAAGCTTACCACAGGCAATACATTTCAAAGCCTGTTCACCGCCGCACATACAGGTAGGATATTCGGTTATAATATCTTCTGTATCCTTATGGGAACAGCCTTCGTCTGCCAGAATATACGGATATCCGTTTTCTATGCAGTATTTTTCACCGTAGCTGTTTTTGTAAACCTTTACCTCTGTATCCCCAAAATCAAACGCCCATTCACCCAGGTGTTCAACCGTTTCGGGTATGGTAACGCTTTTAAGTGAATAGCACTCGGAAAACGCAAAGGTTTCTATGATTTTTACGGTATAAGGCAATTCAATGCTTTCAAGATTGCTGCACCCCATAAATGCCCCGTAACCTATTCTTTCAAGCTTTTCGGGAAATTCTATTCCGTTTATCGATGAATATGTACATAATCCCGATCCCAGCTCCGTTACCGTAAGATCTCCTGCATCAACATTACATTTTGCTACCGAATCAACAATTTCAACCTTATCAAGACGGGCGCGCATATCTCCAATATCGGTGTAAGCACTACCCTGCTCTGCATTGATAACAGGTACTGTCATAATAATCATTAGTGTTGCCAAAAAAACTGAAATAAACCTTTTCATTTTTACCTCCCGTTAACCGTATACATAACTGTTTTATATATTCTATCATATTTACTTCTATCTTTCAAGAATTTTTTGAATATACCTAATTTTTGTTAAGATTGAAGCTTTTTTTCATTTTTGCATAAAATACACTAAAAAATACCGAAAATAATTTAAAATATAACAATATTTCCATTGACACTTAAATATAATAATGATAAAATAAATATGTATGTTTATAAATAATGATATATAATATATCCCATTCAGAAAGGAAGCCCGTATGGGCAAAAGGTACGAGAATATGAAAACCAAAGCGGTTCGTATTTACGGCACAAATGATTTAAGACTTGAGGAGTTTGAACTCCCCGCAATCAAGGATGATGAAATACTTGCTCATGTTATTTCCGACAGTATTTGTATGTCCTCTCACAAGGCGGCTATCCAGGGCCCCAACCATAAGAGAGTTCCCGATGACGTTGCAGAAAATCCCGTTATTATCGGTCATGAATTCTGCGGCGAGATCGTTGAAGTTGGCGCAAAATGGGCAGATCAGTTCAAGCCCGGTGACAAGTTTGCTATTCAGCCCGCAATGAACTATAAGGGAAGCCTTGCAGCTCCCGGTTATTCCTATAAATATATCGGCGGTGACGCTACCTATGTTATCATCCCTCACGAAGTTATGGAAACAGGTTGTCTTCTCAGCTACAAGGGTGATGCATTCTTCTACGGTTCTCTTGCAGAGCCTATGAGCTGTATCGTTGGCGGTTACCATGCTAACTACCACACAACAGCAGGCAGCTATGTTCATGATATGGGCATCGTTGAAGGCGGCAACTGCGCTATCCTTGCAGGTGCAGGTCCAATGGGTCTCGGTGCTATTGACTACGCTATCCATTGCGACAGAAAGCCCGCTCTTGTTGTTGTAACCGACCTTGACACTGCAAGACTTGCAAGAGCTGCTGAAATTCTTTCTCCCGAAGAAGCTGCAAAGAACGGCGTTAAGCTCCTTTACGTTAACACAAGCGAATATGAAGATCCCGATGCATACCTTATGAGCCTTACCGACGGCAAGGGCTACAACGACGTATTCGTATACGCTCCTGTTAAGCCCGTTGTTGAAATGGGCGACAGACTCTTAGCTCGCGACGGTTGCCTTAACTTCTTCGCAGGTCCTACAAAGACCGACTTCTCCGCAATGTTCAACTTCTACAACGTTCACTACTCCGCAACTCACATCTGCGGTACTTCAGGCGGTAACACTGCTGATATGATCGAATCTATCACCATGATGGAAACAGGCAAGCTCAATCCCGCTGCTATGATCACTCACGTTGGCGGTCTTAACTCCGTTATCGATACAACAATGAACCTCCCCAAGATTCCCGGCGGTAAGAAGCTTGTTTACACAAACAAGGATATGCCCATGGTTGCAATCTCTGATTTTGCCGAACTCGGTAAGACCGATAAGTTCTATGCAGACCTCGACGCTATCGTTTCCGCTAACAACGGTCTCTGGTGCCTCGAAGCTGAAAAGTACGTTCTCGAAAACGCAAAGAACATCTAAGCGGGGACGCCCTAAAAACGATAATATAAGGATGAGGATGAAAAGTCCTCATCCTAACTCATAATTTCTAATTATTTTAACCGAAAGGAAATTACTACAATGTTAGACAAGCAGTTACAGGCATTAGCCGATATGTCCAACAAGTACGGCTCCAACCCCGAGTTCGTTCTTGCAGGCGGCGGTAACACCTCTTTCAAAAATGACGAATTACTCTTTATCAAGGGTTCCGGTACAGCTCTTGCAACCATTAAGCCCGATGAATTTGTAAAGATGGAACGCGCACTTCTCAACGAGATCAGAACCAAAAAGTATTCTGATGTTGAAGCTCAGTGCGAAGCTGAAGTTCTTGAAGATATGATGAACGCTCGCGTTAAGGGCGAAACCCGCCGTCCCAGCGTTGAAACAGTTCTTCACGATCTTATGGAGTACAAGTACGTTCTCCACCTCCATCCCGCAACCGTTAACGGTATCACCTGCTCTCAGAGCGGCGAAGCTACCATTAAGCGTCTTTTTCCCGATGCTATCTGGGTTGCAAACTCCAAGCCCGGTTACACCCTTGCAATGCTCTGCTTAAAGACAATTGAAGCAGCTAAGGCCGAAAAGGGTGCTTGCCCCAACCTTATCTTCCTTGAAAACCACGGTGTATTCTTTGCAGCTGATACCACCGAAGAGCTCGACGTTATCGTTGCAGATGTTATGGGCAAGATCAAGGCTGAAATCAAGGCAGAGCCCGATTTTACTCCCGTAGAATACGATGTAGACAAGGTTACCGCTATTGCTCCCGTTCTTCGTATGCTTACAGGTGACGGCGAAGCTGCAACAGTTATCTTCTCTACCTCCAAGGCGGTTCTTGAATACGATCCCGCAACAAAGAGCTTTACTCCCGACCATATCGTTTACTGCAAGGCTTCTCCCCTTGTTTTAGCCGACGGTGACGATATTAAGGAAAAATATGAAGCATATGTTGCTGCTAACGGCTATAAGCCCAAGGTTGCTTACTATGTTGGTCTCGGTATGTTCTGTATGGCAGATACATACAAGAATGCAAAGACTGTTGAGGTAGTATTCCAGGATGCTATTAAGATCAGCGTATTTGCCCAGTCCTTCGGAGGTATTTCCACCATGCCCGAATGGCTTGAAACATTTATCATCAATTGGGAAGTTGAAAGCTACCGCGCAAAGGTTAGTCTTGCTGCAGGCGGTGCAAAGCGTCTTGACAAGAAGGTTATCATTGTTACCGGCGGAGCTCAGGGCTTCGGTCTCGGCATTGCCGAAGAGCTCGCTGCCAACGGTGCATATGTTGCTATTGCCGACATGAACTATGACGGAGCTAAAGCTGTTGCAGATAAGATCCCCAATGCTATGGCAGTTGCAGTTAATGTAACCGATGAGGACAGCGTTAAGGCAATGGTTGATTCTGTTGTTGTTAACTACGGTGGCCTTGATGTATTTGTAAACAACGCAGGTATTGCAAAGGCAGGCAGCCTTGAAGAAATGCAGAAGGGTACTCTTGAGTTTGTTACCGCTGTTAACTACACCGGTTACTTCCTCTGCGCTAAATATGCTTCCAGAGTTATGAAGATCCAGCATTCCGTTGCCCCCGATTACATGATGGATATTGTTGAAAACAACTCCAAGTCAGGTCTTGAGGGTTCAAACAAGAACTTTGCATACTCCGGCAGTAAGTTCGGCGGTATAGGTCTTACAGCCTCCTTTGCTATGGAGCTTGCTCCCTACAACATTAAGGTTAACGCTGTTTGCCCCGGCAACTATCTTGACGGTCCACTTTGGTCGGATCCCGAAAAGGGACTCTTTGTTCAGTACCTCAATGCAGGTAAGGTTCCCGGCGCAAAGACCGTAGAAGATGTTCGTAAGTTCTATATGTCTAAGGTGCCCCTTAACAGAGGTTGTCTCCCCGTTGATGTTGCGCGTGCAATTATGTACTGCGTAGAACAGAAGTATGAAACAGGCCAGGCTATCCCCGTAACCGGCGGACAGGTAATGTTGCACTAAAGCAACGGATAAAAGTTAAAAGAGAACAGATAAGAAAAAAGGAAGATAAAAGTTGAAATTTAACTTTTATCTTCCATGATTCTTCATTCAAATAAATTTTGTGAGGTCAAAAGATGGCTACTTATGTAAATAATCACATTCATACAATATATTCCTTCTCTCCTTACACCCCTACAACAGCTGTAGAGGCTGCAAAGAAGAACGGACTTAAAACCGCAGGCATCATGGATCATGATTCTGTAGGCGGTGCAAAGGAATTTATCGAAGCAGGCAAAAAATATGAAATGCCCGTAACTGTTGGTGTTGAATGCCGCGTTAATATGGCAAACACCAAGCTCAACGGAAAGCGCATCAATAATCCCGACCAAAGTTCTGTTGCTTATGTTGCAATGCACGGTATTCCTCACCAGAATATCGATAAGGTAGATGCATTCTTTGCTCCCTACCGTGAAAAGAGAAATATCCGTAATGCAAAGATGTGCGAAAACATCACCGAAATTACTAAAGCTTACGGCATTACTCTTGATTTTGAAGCTGATGTTAAACCCCTTGCTACTTCAACGGTAACCGAGCGTCATATCCTTTATGCTCTTGCTAAGAAGATCACCGCGGCTTATACCACTCCCGAAGAAGCGGTTGACTTTATTGAAAACAAGATGGGTATTGCTCTTTCCACAAAGGTCAGAGATCAGATCCTTGGCGGCAGAGAAACTCCCGAATTTTATGAATACGATATTCTCGGTGCTCTCAAGGGTAACATGGTTGAAAAGTTTTATGTTGATGCAACCGACGAGCTTCCCGATGTAACCGAATTTATTAAAATGGTTCACGAAAACGGCGGTGTTGCAGCTTATGCATACCTTGGTGATGTTGGAGATTCTGTTACCGGTGACAAGAAAGCTCAGAAGTTTGAAGACGATTATATTGATCTTCTCTTTGAAACCATCAAGGAATTAGGCTTTGATGCAGTTACCTTTATGCCTACAAGAAACACTATGGAGCAGCTTGACCGTATTATGGCTCTCTGCGATGAACACGGTTTCTTCCAGATAAGTGGCGAAGATATCAACTCTCCCAGACAGTCATTTATATGTAAGGCTTATGAGAACCCCAAGTTTGATCACCTTGTTAAGGCTGCATTTACCCTTATAGATTACGAAAACGAAGCATCTGAAAATATTGAAGCTGCGCAGGCTAAATATTCAGAGATGTTCAGAAAATAAGGAGGAAATAAAAATGGCAATTTGTGACAAATGCGGAAAAGAGTATGCTGATACTGAGCTTTTCTGCGAACATTGCGGAGAACCCGCAAAAGCACCTAAGGTTACCGAGGCAGTTGAAAAAAGTGAAGATAAAGAGACAGAAAAATCTTCAAAAAGAATGAGTCTTCAGAATTTTAAGGGATTTTTAAAGATCATTGACGGAACAAAGTATTTTAAGGAAGAAGATATTCAGAAAAACAAGATATTTGCCTTGTTTGCATATCTCGGTATCCTTTTCCTTATACCTATGTTTGCATGCAAGGGTTCCAAATTTGCAAGATTCCATACCAATCAGGGTATAGTTCTTTGCATACTTGATGTTATTTGTGCCCTTGCAATCGGTATTCTTGAAGTTCTTCCCGTAATACTTCTTATCTTTCTCAAAGGTGTTTTCTGGAAGATACTCTTCGGTCTCATTACTGCCGTTATCGGTGTTGTAGGTGCGGTTGCAGGTATAGGTCTTACCATTCTTATGGTTCTCGGAATCATTTCTGCTGTTACAGGTAAGGCAAAGAAGCTTCCCATTATCGGTAATATCAGAATTCTTAAATAATAATTACATATTATGGATCAGAATATTGAATTCACAGAGGAATGTGAATTTACAGAAGAGGATATTAAACAAAACAAACTTTATGCCGTTCTTGCATATCTTGGCTGGTTGGTTTTTATCCCTCTTTTGGCCGCAAAGGAATCAAGATTTGCAAGATATCATACAAATCAAGGGTTGATACTTGTAATAATCTCATTTGTACTTGTAGCAATTTCAATAGTTGATTTTGTACTTGTTTTGATTTCTTCGTTATGCGGTTTATTACTTTTAGGTTTAATAATCTCTGCATTATTTTTGACAGTAATATTAGCTGTTTCCGTACCGCTTTTAATTTTTCAGATAATTGGTATAATAAACGCGGCAAGCGGAAAAGCAAAGTCTCTTCCCTTGATTGGAAAATTCAAAATACTTAAAATGCAGCAGGACGCTGAACCCAATTGTTCCTCAACCTAAAGTGATTAAATGATTCTTTAATCTCACGGGGTGAAGTAAATTTCTTGACAGAAAAATGCAAAAATAAAAATCCATCAAAGATGGATTTTTATTTTTGCATTAACAAATCCCTTATTTCATAGCTTTCAAGCTTCAAATATACGCCGTATCCGCTGATATGCTCATATTCAACATATCCGTTTTCGTACACAGTTAGGTTTACATTTGAACCGTCATTCATTTCTATTGAAACATAAGCTCTGTCAAGAGCTGAAAGATCACTTGTATCAAGAATAAATACAGAGGATAACAGCACGCTTTTAATTCTTCCTATCTTTTCGGTTGCTTCTCTGTTATATCTCCTTTTTCCATAGTATTTATCAGAGCTATAAATCGCCTTGGCTTTATTCTCAAAGTTCAAAGTTTCTTTTCCAAAAAGGTCCTCGCCCTTATTCAAAGTAATTCCCTTATTACTTTCAAATATCATAAAGCTGTTGGGATCCTTATCATAATTACAGAAAAACAAGCGGAACCTATCAGAGTAATCCTTCAAAAAATATATATCTCCGCTAAGGGTTGATGTAAAATCATAAATATCATGCTTTGACCAATCAAAAGGTTCTCCGTAAAATTCATCGGGATAATAATCGTTCCATGAATAGGCATGGCTTTTGGGTACTATTATTTCATTTGCTATTATTTCTTCTTTGGATTGTACCGTTTCGGTATACCAGAATATCCTGCCCTTATATTGTATAAAATCCTTTGTTTGTTCAAGATCTTCATCGTTTTGAGGCAAAAGACCTTCCGGGATATAAATTCCCATATCTGTTTCTACAGCCTTTCCCTCCTGTGCAAGAACTCCATTTTCACCAACACGTAAAAGCGAATCAATAGTAACTGCTTTGGGAACAAATCTCTCATATTCCAAAGTTTCGATTTGTGCATCCAATGCAACACGCTCATCAAACAAAAGATCAAAATTATATATATATTTATACGGTCTGCAATAATAATTACTGTATTTTAAATTATTAAAGTTACGGTCAATGGATACCATTGATTCAAGGTCATCCAAGGTAACGGAAGAATTATCTATCAATTCCACAATAGATATAAGGGAAACAGATTTATTTTTTATTTTATTATAATATTGTTGACTCGGTTTATCTTCTTTTTTACCGATCTTATTTACTATACACAGTTTTAAGCCTTTTTCATAATCAAGAAGTACATCTCTTTTTGAAGTGCGGTTATAATCTCCTCCACCCTTCTTCAATGCCTTTGCATATTCGGCATATGCAATTTCATCCTTTGAAAGAAGCAATTCTATATTCCAACGGGAATCATAATAGTCCCATAAATACGCTTCAATAACCACCTCGTCGGGAATATTGAAAACCTTAATAAATTCAAGCAAATTGTGCTTTTCGTATAATTCGGAATCCTGTATAAAATACCCGCTTTCATCATAAAAGTCTTTTTTCCATTGATAATAATTATCTTCACCAACATAATTCATCAGAACCTCGTTATCCTCAAAATTATGATAATGATAACTATGAATACTGCAGCTTGTAACCCCGTAACCGCCGCCGCCAATGACTTTATCCCTATAACCTTCAGTTTCTAAAGCTTCATTGATGCTGTTCTCCCCGGCTTCACTTTCCGGGATAACAGGTGGCTGGTTTTTTCCGTTTCTACTATATAAAGGTATCAAAAGCAGACTTGAACATAGGATTGAAATAACGGCAACTACAAGCACCAATTTTTTCATACTAATTATTTTTTTGTTATTTTTTGTTACATTGCCTCTGATTTTTTCCTTATCGGGAACAAATTCCGCCAATGCATTTTTGATTATTTCTCTTTCCTTCATTCGTTATAACCTCCGTAAATCTTTTTAATCTCATTTACGGTGCGATAAAGCTTATTTTTTACATATGATTCATTTGTTGAGAGAAGTTCGGCAATTTCGGATATTTTTAAATCATATAAATAATAAAGGGCAAATATTTTTTGGGTAACAACAGATTTTGTAAATACATATTGACCTATTTTAGCATAGGTTTCTTTAGTGCATAATTCATCCTCCAGGGAGAAACTGTCGGGAATATACTCTATAAGCTCCCTTTCGGTTTGGTCTTCACTGTTCAATGATATCCCACACAGCTTTTCTTTCAATGTATAATACTTATATACCTTAATTTTTGCAATCTTTTGTATAAAAGCCTCATTATTTTGAATATAGCTTTTTCCTTTTCTTTTAAGTACATTATAAAGTTCGGTATATATTTCCTGCAAAATATCCTCAATATCATGAATATCTGAGCATTTTGCCGTAACATATATCAAGGTTTTTCTGTAGGTAGTATCATATATTTCATTAAATATACTTTCAATATCCGTCATACACTTCACCGCCCTCAATATATTTAGTAAGAAAAACAAACAAAAAAGTTTCATCTGAATCTAATATACATTATATTTTTCTTTTTTTCAACTGTCTTATTGACTAAACCTAAATTTAACGATATAATTAACCTATAAAAATTCCGGAGATAGATTATGAAAAAACTTGCTCTTTGGGGCCTTTGGCATGTTCACGCAGGACATTTAGCCGAACTGGCGCAAAAATATGCCTCCCTTGTGGGAGTTTGGGACGAAGATACAAAGGCTCTCAACAAATTTTGCCAAAAATATAATGTTCATTCTTTTTCTTCCCTTGAAGAAATGCTTTCATCGGATGCAGAGGGGGTTATAGTTTGCACCGCAACATCAAAGCATAAAGAAGCCATATTAACCCTTGCAAAAGCAGGAAAGCATGTGTTTACCGAAAAGGTTTTGGCTATTACCGACAAGGATTGCAATGAAATAGAAAAAGCGGTAAAGGAAAGCGGTATTAAATTTGCCATCTGCCTGCCCAATGTTTTTTATGACGGTGCAAGAACGATCAAATCTGTTGTTGATACAGGTGAAATAGGTAAAGTTAACTGTATACGCTTCAAGTATTCCCATACTGCAACATCAGACGATACAATGCCCTCGCATTTTTACTGCAAAGAAGAATGCGGTGGCGGTTCACTTATAGACCACGGGGCTCACGGTATACACATGATATACTTCTTTAAAGGTATACCTACAGAATTTAAGCATATAGGTACTATAGCAAATTCAAACGAAAATGCAGAAAAAAAGAACAAGGATAGAGTTGAAGATTCAAGTGTTTCTGTTATGGCATACCCCGACGGTTGCATTGCCATAAACGAATCAAGCTCGGTGACCTCAGGCCCTATGACTCTGGAGGTCAACGGTGAAAAGGGCATGCTGCTCTGGAGCTGCGATAAGGTTATAAAAAGAAGTCCCGAAACAAATGACGAGTATAGCGAAATAAAAAAACTCCCCGGTATGCCGCACCCCTTAAAACAATTTGTTTTGGAGAAAATTGATCCTCTTTGCGGAATTGATGCGGCAAAAGCCGTTAGTTATATGATAAACAGACTTTACGAAAACTAATTTATACAATCAAAACTTGAGGCAAAGGATTTTTATATAATATTCCTTTGCCCCTCTTTTATTTTTCGAAAATATGTGTTATAATATAATGATTAAATAATTTTAAAAGTATTTCAGGTGTAATATCCTTGCAAGGGAGGCAGAAAAATGGCACAAGAAAGAAAATTCAAGCTTGTTTCACCCTACAAGCCCACAGGAGACCAGCCACAGGCAATTGATAAGCTTTCGGCAGGTATTGATGCGGGGTTAAAGAAACAGGTTCTGCTTGGTGTTACCGGCTCCGGTAAAACCTTTACCATGGCAAACATCATAGCCAATGCAAATAAACCCACCCTTGTTTTGGCTCATAATAAGACCTTGGCGGCGCAGTTATGCAGCGAATTCAAGGAATTTTTTCCCGATAATGCGGTGGAATATTTTGTCAGTTACTACGATTATTATCAGCCCGAAGCGTACATTCCTGGCAAGGACACCTATATTGAAAAGGATTCCTCGGTTAATGACGAAATAGACAAACTGCGTCACAGCGCTACCTCCGCCCTTTTCGAAAGGAAGGATGTTATTGTTGTTTCATCGGTTTCCTGCATATATACTCTTGGTGACCCCAATGAATATAACAGTATGCTTATTGGTATACGCGTTGGTGGTATTATGGACCGCGATGAATTTATCCGCCGTCTTATTGCCATAAATTACGATAGAAATGACATTAACTTCACCCGTAACAAATTCCGTGTTCGAGGAGATGTAGTTGAGGTCTTCCCCGCTTCGGGAGATAATGAGGGAATCAGGGTTGAATTTTTTGATGACGAAATTACCCGAATTTCCGAATTCAACATTGTAACAGGAAAGGTTGCCCGTGATGTTTCTTATATCTGTATTTTCCCGGCTACCCACTATGCCGTTTCTCCCGAACGCCGCGAAAAGGCTCTTGAAGAAATTGAGCGCGAAATGGAAGAGCGAGTTGAATATTTCAAATCTCAAAACAAGCTCATTGAGGCGCAGAGAATTGAGGAAAGAACCCTTTATGACCTTGAAATGATGCGTGAGATCGGCTACTGTTCGGGTGTTGAAAACTATTCAAGAGTTCTTGCAGGCAGAGAGCCTGGTTCTGTTCCATACACATTGCTTGATTATTTTCCCAAGGATTTTCTGCTCTTTGTAGATGAAAGCCATGTAACCCTGCCCCAAGTCAGAGGTATGAGCGGTGGAGACAGGGCAAGAAAGGAAAATCTTGTGGAGTACGGTTTCCGTTTGCCCTCGGCTTACGATAACCGCCCTCTTGTTTTTGAGGAATTTGAAGACAAATTAAACCAAACCATATATGTAAGTGCCACACCCGGCCCTTATGAAAAGGAGCATACCGAACAGACCGTTGAACAGATAATCCGGCCTACAGGCCTGCTTGATCCCGAAGTTGAGGTCAGAGGAGTTGAAGATCAGATAGATGATCTTATATCCGAAATTAGAGTAAGAACGGAACGGGGGGAAAGGGTTCTTGTTACTACTCTTACCAAAAAAATGGCGGAAGATTTAACTGAATTCCTTGAGCTCAATCTTATTAAAGTTAAGTATATTCACCATAATGTTGAAACAATGGAACGAACCGAGATAATCCGTGACCTTCGCCTTGGTAATTTCGATGTTCTTGTAGGTATTAACCTGCTTCGTGAAGGTCTTGATATACCGGAGGTTTCTCTGGTTGCCATACTTGATGCGGATAAGGAAGGCCTTTTGCGAAGTGAAACCGCCCTTATCCAGACCATAGGACGCGCGGCACGAAATGTTAACGGCAAAGTTATTATGTATGCCGAAAAAATAACAAAGGCAATGAAGACCGCCATTGACGAAACCAACCGCCGCCGCTCCATTCAGGAAGCATATAACCGTGAACACGGCATAGAGCCCAAGAGTGTTGTTAAAGCGGTTCGTGACCTCATTGATATTGGTGCAAAGGACGATAAGAAGAAAAAGAAGATGCCCGAACGCAAGCTTTCCGAAAAACAAAAAGCTGCTATGATAGAGCAGCTTAACACCGAAATGCGTGAAGCTGCCGCCGCCCTTGAATTCGAAAAAGCGGCAATTATCAGAGACCAGATAAATGCATTGAAGGAAGGATAATACATCTTTCAAATAATCAATTCTTAATCTTAACCAATTCAATAAAACATAGAATGTTTTTTTACTGACATTCTATGTTTTTATTTTCTTTAAATCATCCTCGCTTGCTGCCATCGTTTTTGGAATACAGAGGTCCGCATCCTAAATTCGGTAGATTATACTTCATGATAAACTATAAATTTATTGCTCCACCCCTTTATTTTTTTGAAATAATGTGGTATAATATAATGATTAAACATTTTACCAAAGAAAAAACAAGGAGAAATCCTATATGGCAAACAAGAATTTAACCATTACGGGAGCAAGGGTTCATAACCTGAAAAATGTTGATATAACGATCCCCCGTGACAAGCTTGTAGTTTTTACAGGTCTTTCGGGTTCGGGTAAATCCTCTCTTGCTTTTGACACAATATATGCCGAGGGGCACAGGCGGTTTGTTGAATCCCTTTCCTCTTATGCAAGAATGTTTTTAGGGCAGCTTGACAAGCCTGATATTGATTCTATCGAAGGTCTTTCTCCCGCTATATCCATTGACCAGAAGACCACATCCAAAAACCCCCGTTCTACCGTGGGTACGGTTACCGAAATATATGACTATCTGCGTCTTTTATATGCCCGCGTTGGTATTCCCCACTGTCCTATATGCGGCAGAGAAATCAGACAGCAAACGGTTGACCAGATCATAGACCGCATCATGGCTTTACCTGAAGGTACCCGATTTATGGTACTTGCCCCCGTTGTAAAATCAAAAAAGGGTATGCATGAAAAGGTTTTTGAAAAGGCTACCAAGGGTGGATATGTCAGAGTACGCGTGGACGGAATTATGTATGATTTAAGTGAGGAAATTAAGCTTGACAAAAATATCAAGCACACCGTTGAAATTATTGTAGACCGTCTTGTAATGCGCGAGAATATCCGTTCCCGTCTTTCTGACTCCCTTGAAAATGCGCTTTCCTTAACCGAGGGTGTTGTTGGTATTTCGATAGTGCGCCGCGAGGGTGAGGAATATGATGAAAACGAAGAAACAGAGCTTTCCTTCTCCCTTAACTATGCCTGCGAGGAGCACGGAATTTCAATTGGTGAGCTTTCACCCAGAATGTTTTCCTTTAACAACCCCATGGGTGCTTGCCCCGAATGCCTTGGTATTGGTGTTCTCCCCCGAATATCATTCGACCGTGTTGTTCCGGATAAAACACTTTCACTTCGCGAGGGTGCTATCCAGATAAATGGCTTTAAGACCATGGATGAATATTCCTGGACCGGACCTGTTGTTGCAGAAATAGGCAAGCGTTACGGCTTTACACTTGATACAAAGATATGTGATTACTCACCCGAAGCTCTTGAAGTATTACTATACGGTTCAAATGACCGCTTTGATGTTGTAAGATATTTCGACGGCGCAGGTCACAACGTTAAGGACTACCGCTTTGAAGGGCTTTTAAACATTCTTCAGCAGAGATACGAGCAATCTCAGAACGAATATTACCAGGATTTTATTGAAGAGGTTCCCTGCCCCAAATGTAAGGGCAAGCGCCTTTCCAAAGAGGTTCTTGCTGTTACCGTTGGCGGTAAGAATATTCATGAGTTCTGTTGTATGTCGGTTGCCGAAGCTCTTGATTTTGTGAAAAAGCTTCAGTTTACAGAAACCGAAATGACTATAGCCAGAGAGATAATAAAAGAGGTTAAGAGCCGTCTTGAATTTATGATGAATGTTGGCCTTGATTATCTCACCCTTAACCGTAAGGCAGGTACTCTTTCGGGCGGTGAAGCTCAGAGAATCCGACTTGCAACTCAAATAGGCTCTTCACTTATGGGTGTGCTTTATATCCTTGATGAACCGAGCATTGGTCTTCATCAGCGTGACAACTCTAAGCTTATCCAAACTCTTAAAAAGCTCCGCGATGTTGGTAACTCCCTTATAGTTGTTGAGCATGATGAGGAAACGATGCTTGAATCAGATTATATTGTTGATATAGGACCCGGAGCAGGAATTCACGGTGGTCATATTGTTTCTCAAGGTACACCTGCAGAGATCATGGCAGATGAAAATTCGATTACAGGCAGATTCCTTTCCGGTAAGGAAAAAATCGAAATCCCCGGAGAAAGACGCTTAGGTAACGGTAAATCTATTAAGATCGTTGGGGCTAAGGAAAACAACCTGAAAAATGTTACTGTTGAAATTCCTTTAGGAAAATTTATTTGTGTTACCGGCGTTTCCGGTTCGGGTAAATCTTCTCTTATAAACGCGGTGCTTCACCGTTCCCTTGCCAAAACTCTAAATAAGGCAATGTCCTTCCCCGGCAAGCACGATAGAATCGAAGGTGTTGAAAACCTTGATAAGGTTATCGATATAGATCAGGCTCCTATTGGCAGAACTCCCCGATCAAATCCTGCAACATACACAGGACTTTTCACCGATCTGCGTGAGCTTTTTGCTCAGACTCCCGATGCAAAACAACGCGGTTACAAGGCAAACCGCTTCTCCTTTAACCTTAAAGGAGGCCGTTGTGAGGCCTGTGAAGGTGACGGAGTTAAAAAGATAGAAATGCATTTTCTCCCCGATGTTTATGTTACATGTGATGTTTGTAAGGGACAGAGATATAATCGTGATACCCTTGAAGTAAGATACAAGGGCAAAAATATTTATGATGTACTTGAAATGACGGTAGAAGAGGCGCTTGAATTCTTCTCAAGCCTCCCCAAGGTGAAGCGTAAGCTTCAAACTCTTTATGATGTTGGTTTGGGTTATATAAAGTTAGGCCAATCCTCAACACAGCTTTCAGGCGGAGAAGCGCAGAGAGTTAAGCTTGCTACCGAGCTTTCAAAACGCAGTACGGGTAAAACCATTTATATTCTTGATGAACCTACAACAGGACTTCATTCTGCCGATGTAAAAAAGCTCATAGAGGTACTTGTGCGCCTTGTAGATGCAGGTAATACCGTACTTGTTATTGAGCATAATCTTGATATGATAAAGACCGCTGACCATATAATCGACCTTGGACCCGAAGGTGGTGACAAGGGCGGTACAATAATTGCCCAAGGTACTCCCGAAGAGGTTGCAAAGTGCAGAACCTCTTATACGGGTCATTATTTAAGAAAGATTTTAAAATAACGAAAAAAACGCTCAAATTGAGCGTTTTTTGTTTTCTATGATTTTAAACAATATAAAGAGCAAAATACAGCCAAGGGTAACTCCCGCTGAATCTATTAAAA
This sequence comes from Clostridia bacterium, assembly GCA_017547545.1. Taxonomy (GTDB): domain Bacteria; phylum Bacillota; class Clostridia; order Oscillospirales; family CAG-272; genus RGIG7300. Next base: position 20,988 of record JAFYPJ010000124.1, read on the forward strand.
CATCTCTTAATTCGCAGCTTCTTCCCGGAACAAAATATTGGTGGATCTCATCGCTTATTGCATACAGAACGCCTACAACAAAGGAAATACCTAAACGGTAACGCACTTTTTCAAAATAGGGTATAGCTGAAGAACCTATAAGTATAGCAAGAATTGTATATGCGGAAAAATGTGCTGTTTTTCGTATGTAAAATTGATATTTTTCGGTTATCTCGAACTGTTCTTCGGGGGAAAGCTCATCGAAATCTCTGTCTATTATTCTGCATAATTTTTTAACTATTCTGCCGCTTGTTTGGGATGATACCTCCGCCGGCTCTGCCGATAAAGAAAAAATAAAACACATCCAGCCCAAAGTGGCTATTATAAGTATAATTGAAATAATTCTTTTTTTCATTGTTGTTTTCTTGCCCTTTTTATCCTTTTTATAAGTAAAAATAAAAGTAATGTTACTCCGGCTCCTGTAATTATTCCAACTGAATCAATAATTATATCCTTGATAAGAAAGGATCTTCCCGGAACAAAATATTGGTGGATCTCATCGCTTATTGCATAAATAATACCAAGTGATATCGAAATAATAAATATGTTCATTCCCTTTCGGGTATATTCTGATATTGCAACTGTAAATAATACACCAAGTCCTATATACAAAAGCAAATGCGCGATTTTTCTCATAAGATATTCATAGTGAGCAAGCAGCCATGTGTCATTTTTATATTCAAAGCGTTCGGGAGTGAGGTCAACATTTTCATAAACCTTCTCTGCAACTGCTTTACTGATATTTCCGGATTCATTACTTGTTTGGTGGGAAAAACAAAAAATTCCTGCCATCCAACCAATAAGTAATACCCATATTATAACTGTTTTTATAGTAATCTTCATTATTATATATAATCACAAACAAGGAAAGTCCTAAGACTTTCCTTGTATTGCAATTGAATTTTAATTATTCGTTAATTTCGATAACAACACCGGAACCAACTGTTCTACCGCCTTCACGGATAGCGAAACGGAGACCCTTTTCAATAGCGATAGGAGTGATGAGCTCAACGTTCATATCTACGTTATCGCCGGGACGGCACATTTCTGTACCTTCGGGAAGAGTGATGATACCGGTAACGTCAGTTGTTCTGAAGTAGAACTGAGGTCTGTAGCCGGAGAAGAAGGGCTTCTTACGGCCGCCTTCTTTTTCGGTAAGAACGTAAACCTGACCAACGAACTTGGTGTGAGGCTGAATGGAACCGGGCTTACAGAGAACCTGACCACGCTCGATACCCTTCTTGTCGATACCACGGAGGAGGAGACC
>JAFYPJ010000125.1 GCA_017547545.1 Clostridia bacterium
GTAAATTAAAACCGATTATATACCAATATAATAAAGCAGAGAATTTGCCAAAAGCAAATTCTCTGCTTATTATATTAGGAAGAAAAATGAAAAAGCTTTTCTGTTATGGTTTTATATTAAAGGTTATGCACCTTCGGTATCAAGGTACGCATATTTTCTTTTAAGGCGCAACTTTGCAATAAAGCGTTTTTTCTTTAATGCTTTTTTGAAAGCATCGCAATTGATGAATGCATTGGGTTCAATTTCTCTTAAAGCGTTGGGTATCTTAATGTCATGAAGGGAAGCGCAGGAATGAAAAGCAAAATCCTTAATTGCTTTGATTGATTCTGGTACATGAACTACCTCGAGGTTTTCGCAATAATAGAATGCGTATTTTCCTATCGAAGTTATACCGTCCTCAATAACAGCCTTTCTTATCAGGTTTCTGTATCCGTACCAGGGCGAATAGTTGTTGCTCATTTCACCTTCACCGGATATGATAAGTGTGTCGCCGTTAAGCTTCCAGGTGATATCATTTCCGCAAGAACCGAATGCGAAGCTGAGATCTTTACCGGGATTGATTTTTTCGAAGGATGTTTCATGTAAGTTTGTCATTTTAATACCCCCCTAATTATATAAGGAACAAATGTGAAAAATACATATAATAAACATAGCATTTGTATAATATGTCTAATTCACTTACTCCCTTTCGTTGAATATATTGTACAACATATATTAAAATTTGTCAATAGATATTGTCAAAAAAATAACGAATGTTACCAAATTTGTACAATATGTCAAAAATTTAACGAAATAATGCTGAAATAGCATCATAAAACGGTAACTTATGAATATAAAGTGAAGTTGGGTTAAATAAGGGAAGAAAGGGAAAGCGGAGCGTTTATATCAGGTGTTCGGAAAAAATGTACCGATTATAGTTGATTGCAACAGTTTAAAAAAACAAATAAATCCTCCAAAAGAACATTAACCTCGCATAAAAAAATTGTGTCCTAATGACACAATTTACTTTTATATTTCATTTGGTTTGGCAGCGAACCCCCGCCGGCAAAAAATTATAGTTTATTTTGGAATTTGATGTAACGATATGTCTTGTTCGCGAACTAACGAAATGCGCCAACAAACAGGCTTCCCTGTGTTTAGGGAAGCTGTCAGCTTTGCTGACTGATGAGTAGGCAGTAGATGATTTTGCCGCGGCAAAACCGACCTATTATTTCTCTTTAGCGAAAGAAAACAGTTCGTTTTATGTCAATTATACTAATAAAAAACAACTTGTTGAAATACACTATGCACTACTCAATGTTCGGAAAATTTAATGGGTGGATTTTCGTCTGCGGACGAAAACCTCCATTTACCTACTCATATGTCATTGAGTACAATTTCCCAACCGATTTTGCGCTTGGTAATTTGCACCAATACCACCTTCCCTGAACACAGGGAAGGCTGATACTTGTACCCTTCGAGCATTAAAGATATATCGTAGTCGAAAATCGTTCGTTTTTTGGAATGCACAGGTCTTGAACCCCCAAAACTCGGTGAACTCGTTTCGGGGAACCCCGACAGGTCTTGAACCCCCAAAACTCGGTGAACTCGTTTCGGGGAACCCCGACAGGGCGGCATTCCCTGCAATTTGTAATTTTAAGGCAATAGGTTTTATTTAATCAGCATACAACCGCAAATATATTATTTTCTTTTAATTCATTCATAGCTTTCTCTGCTTTGGATCTATCGGTAAACACACCGAAAACCGCACTGCCGCTGCCGCTCATCATGGAATTCAGCGCACCGTTTTTCATCATAATATTTTTAATTGATATAACAGAGGGAACAAGATATTCAAAGCAATTGTACATTTCATTGCATATTGCAGTCAGATCTCCTTTTTCAAGCAGAGAAGGCATGTTGTTCACTTTTATTACTCTGTTTTCGGTAGCATCAATATTCCCGTATGCTTCTTTGGTTGAAACACCCTCTTTGCCCTTTGCAATAAGCAGGGTACAGGGGGGAAGGGTATTGCAGGGAGTCATAATTTCACCAATACCCTCGCAAAGCATAGCACCTCCCATAATGCAGAAAGGAACATCAGCGCCTATTTTGGCACCTATACGGCAAAGCTCTTCTTTTGAAAGGATGTTTGAGTAAATTTCATTCAATCCGTTCAAAACCGCAGCTCCGTCTGTGCTTCCGCCTGCCAGTCCTGCCTCCATGGGGATATTTTTTTGAATATCAATATTTAATCCGATATTTTCTTCATTTACCGCTTCAAAAAAAGCCTTGGCACACTTATGGGCAATATTCTTTTCATCAAGGGGCATGGTATGTGAATCTGAGGTTATGGTGATGATATTGCTGTTATTTTTGGTAAGGGTGAGGTTATCACAAAGGTCGATTTCGTGCATTACGGTTGAAATGTCATGATAGCCGTTTTCTCTTTTACCGGTTAGTTCAAGAAATAGGTTGATTTTTGCTTTTGCTTTAATTTTTACAGTTTTCATTTTTTAACTCCAAAAAAAATTTTATATAATTCGCTCTAAAAGTGTTGACAGTGAAATTATTTTATTATAAAATCTAATTACAGAAGATTAGCAAAGGGGGATCAGTATGAATCAAGGTCAAAATAAAAGATATACAACAATGGCCATATACGGCTGTATAATAATTGCAGTTACATTGTTTTTATGCTCTGTTTTTATCAATTTTGACAATACAAGAGCGTTAGTCAAAAAGGGATTGCTGATATTAAGTCCTATCACATACGGTTTTGTAATAGCATTTTTGGTGAATCCGGTAATGAAATTCCTTGAAAACAGGGTATTTTTGTTCTGGAAAACAAACAACAAAACGGCCAAGCTCAAAAGGGTAGTAACAATGACAATAGCCTTTTTGTTTGTTGCGGCACTTATAAGTGTATTTGTTGCTTTTCTTGTTCCCCGAATTATTACAAGCTATAAGGATCTTGAATCCAAAATGTCTGATTATGTTGCAGGTGCGCAGAATTGGGTTGTTCTTACCTTTGGTGAAAAAAGCCATCTGCCAAAGATAATATTGGAATTTGTTAATGTTGAAAAGCTTGTAAATAACATCAACTCATTCATTGAGGATTCCTACAAGCTATTGGTTGATGTAACCCCCTATGTTTTCAAGTTCATAGGAAATATAATCAATGAGCTGAAGAACGCTTTGATCGGTGTAATTTTCTCTGTTTATTTTCTTTATTCCAAGGAAAAGATCTGTGCGCAGTGTAAAAGGATAATATATGCTTTATTTAATGAGGTTCGTTCAGGTTACATAATGCGAATAGCCAAGCTGACAAGGGAAAATTTTGAAGGCTTTATTATAGGAAAGATCATTGATTCCATTATTATAGGAATTTTAACCTTCTTTGTACTTATGATATGCAAAATGCCCTACTATCCAATTGTTGCCCTTATAGTTGGCGTAACCAATATCATACCCTTTTTCGGCCCTTTTATAGGTGCAATTCCAAGTGCATTTATAATTTTCATTGCAGATCCCGTAAAGGCATTCTGGTTTATTATTATCATTCTTGTAATTCAGCAGATAGACGGCAATATAATCGGTCCCAAGATCCTCGGCTTCAGTACAGACCTTAATGCTCTCGGAGTTATGTTTGCCATAATTGTAATGAGCGGACTTTTCGGTGTGCCGGGCATGATCATAGGCGTTCCCGTTATTTCGGTTATCAAGGTTCTTTTCTTTGAGCATGTTGATAAAAAACTTGCAAGCCGTAAAAAAGCTCTTTCACTTGAAGCATATTACGGTAACGGAAACGGAGATATTCCCGAAGAAAAGAAGGAAGAAAAGAAGGAAGAGGATAAAACCGAATAAGTTTAGTCAAGAATTGAATTAGGCGGCATCAATGCGGAAAAGATACTTGAAACAGGTATTATTTTGATGCCGCTGTCTGTATCAAGCTTCTTGTTATAATTTCTTTTGGGTATGATTATTGTATCAAAGCCAAGGCGAACAGCTTCGCTTATGCGCTGATCAATATTTGGAACGGCTCTGCATTCACCCGAAAGACCTATCTCACCTATCGCAATTACATTTTCGGGTACGGGCTTGTCCTTGAGGGAGGAAACAAGAGCAAGGGCAACCGCCATATCCGCCGCAGGCTCTTCTACTCTTAAACCGCCAACAACATTAAGATAAATATCGTTCTGTGAGAAACGCAGTCCCAATCTTTTTTCAAGAACTGCCAAAAGCATATACATACGGTTGTAATCTATACCGTTTGAGGAACGCTTAGGTGCGGCAAAAAAGCTCTGAACCGCCAATGCCTGAATTTCTGCAATAATGGGGCGGCTTCCCTCCATCAAACAAACCGCGCAGCTTCCCGAAACACCCTTCGGTCTGCCTGCAAGCAGAGCCTCGGAAGGATTCGGAACCTCCACAAGCCCATTTTCATTCATTTCAAAAACACCGATTTCGTTGGTGGAGCCAAAGCGGTTTTTAATTGCGCGGATTATACGGTAGGAATTGCGTTTTTCGCCTTCAAAATACAGAACGGCGTCAACGGCATGCTCCAATACCTTTGGGCCTGCTATCATTCCTTCCTTGTTTACATGGCTTACAAGAATTATTGAGATTCCTTCATTTTTTGCTTTGATTATAAAACGGGCAGAGGTTTCTCTCACCTGAGTAATACTTCCTGCCGAGGATGCAACTCTTTCGTCATAAATTGTCTGAACAGAGTCTACAATTACAATATCCGGAGAAATCTTGTCTATATGCGAAATTATTTTATCAATATTAGTTTCTATGAGAATGTAAAGATTGTCGGGGGAAACACCAAGTCTTTTGGCTCTTAGCTTAAGCTGACTTCCCGATTCCTCTCCCGAAACATACAACACCTTGTTTTGCGGGCAGAGCTTACCCGAAATCTGCATAAGAAGGGTAGACTTACCGATACCCGGTTCACCCGATAAAAGAACCGCGGAGCCGTTTACCAAGCCGCCGCCCAAAACCCTGTCCAATTCACCGATTCCGCTTTTGCTTCGGATATAATTCGGCAATTCAAGCTCCTTTAAAAGAGTGGGCTCGGAATCGTAGATATTATTTATTGAATGTCTTGCGGCAGTTTTTTTACTGATTTCGGGTATTATCTCTTTTTCTTCAAGAGTATTCCATTTTCCGCAGCCGGGGCATTTACCCATCCAGCGCGAGGTTTGATATTCACATTCAGTGCATACAAAAACTGTTTTAGCGTCTTTCATTTTACTGTCCTTTGTTCTGTAATATATTTAACTATGGAAGAATAGATAACGGTTGCAACCTTGTTTCTGTAGTTGCCGTTGCAAAGAAGCTCTGCTTCTTCAATGTTGGAAATAAAACCGCATTCCACCAAAACCGCAGGCTTTTTAGCATTGTGCAAAAGATATATTGCCGAGGTGGCAGGCTTTATTTGTCTTGTGTTTTCATTTTGAAGAATTTCTTTGAAATCATCCTGCAATATTTTTGCAAGCTGTTTTCCCGATTGGTCATTTACGGAATAATAAACCTGAGCTCCCTTGTATTTAGGGGAGGGATATGAATTCATGTGGATGCTGATAAGAACCGAATTTTCAAAGGAATCTGCAATTTCCAGGCGATTTTTCAGATCCTGAGATTTCTTTTTTCCCGGTATGGATTCATCATAAAGCATAATATCCTCATCGCGGGTAAGAACCGCAGGAATATCCGATGCTCTTAACAGATCGTATAAGGTAAGTGCTATATCAAGGTTAAGCTCTTTTTCGATGCAGCCGTTTGCTCCGATCGCCCCTCCGTCCTCACCGCCATGTCCCGCATCAATTACAAATACGGTACGCTCTCCAAAGCTGCCGGATACCTGTGTGCCTGTGTCCTTTTGCAATTGGCGGTTTAATTCGTTGAGTATAAGGGCAGAGAGTATCATAATAATAGAAAATAATAATATTTTTATAGAAAGAAGAAGAGCTTTGCTATCCAAAAAAATCACCTGCAGAGAACATATTGAGCATTTTATGCCCGTTCTATATATATGTTTTCAACAGGTGAATATGACTTATCTGTATTTGGAGGGCTTCTGCTTTCTTTCGGGAAGGAAGAAGAATATACGCTTACCCGTTGCACCGAAATAATATCCTATTGTGCAGAATATTATCGGAACAAAGGGTGTTGCAAGATATACATAATGGGAATTTCCGAAAAGCTCACTCTTTATACCGAAGAATACCATCTGGAAGAATATAGCAATGGTATGAGGTACTCCGTAAAGATTGGACGCCCAATGACCGGAAATTGCATTTGCCTCTCCGTTTACCGAAACCGAAACAGATTCTGCGGTATCGGTGTAAAGGATTATTTCATTGTAACCGTCCTTGTTTTTTTCGTAAACCAGAGTTGTTTTGCCGTCCGAAGTTTTGATCTGCGATTCATGTGTGGAATCACTTTCATAGGTAAAGGCGCGGGCTCCGTTATCCGAGAAAAGCCAAACCTTGTCATATATCTCGGTTGTACCGCTTTGTGACATAATATAAACATCTATTTTATTTCCTGCCTCATTATAAACCTCCACAGGCTGCTGGAAAGCAAGGAAAAAGAAGAAAACAACGGTCATAACACCGCATATTATATTGGGAAGGTTTGCGCAAAAGGATATCCAGAAGCCTTTTAAGGGCTTTAATTTTGCTCTGCCCGCATCAATGGCAGGCTTGTCCTTTTCACCCAATTCATAAACCATAAGATAAAGGATGTAAACATAAATTACGGTGCATATAATACTTGAAATAAGGTAAGCTTTGGAGTTTGTGTGGGTTGCCATAGACATAATAACACCCAGCATAGCAAGCCCAAGCTGAGTAAGTAACATTTTTACAATGTTATAAGAGTTTTCTTTCAGATAATTGATCATTGCAGTTCCTTTTCTTTATAATAATATAATATTATTTTACTATATATATAAACAGATTACAAGTTGAAAATGTTAATTTTATTAAGGAGATACGCCAATGCCTAAAATGCCGCAAGCAGTGGAAAGCTATACCAATTATTGCAGAAGCATAAAAAACCGTTCGGAGAAAACGGTTTCGGAATATGAGCATGACCTTTTGACCTTTTTCAGATACATAAAGGCATATAACGAAAATCTTGATACCGACGATCAAACGCTGCACAGTATTGATATAAGCCGTATCACCATACAGGATATTTCCAAAATAACCTCGGAGGATATCATGCGTTTTTTGGGTTATGCCGCAAAGGACCGCAAGAATTCTCCCATCACCCGTGCAAGAAAGCTTTCCTCTCTCAAAGGCTTTTTCAAATATCTTGTAAGTGTTCAGAAGAACTTAAAGGAAAATCCGTGCGCAGATATAGATGCTCCCAAAAAGAGAGTGTCTTTGCCGAAATTTCTGAACCTTGATGAATCTCTTGCGCTTTTGTCTGCCGTGGAAAATGATGTGGAAAACCCCTACAGAGAAAGAGATTACTGTATTATTACCCTCTTTTTAAATTGCGGAATGCGTTTGTCGGAGCTTACGGGAATATCCCTTCCCGATCTTGATTCCGAGCTTCGGAGCATGCGTGTTATAGGTAAAGGAAATAAGGAAAGAATAATTTATCTTAACGAAGCATGCGCTGATTCTATAAGAAAATATATTGCGGTAAGAGGCAAAAAGGGAGAGATAAAGGATAAGGATGCCCTGTTTATAAGCCGTAATCACCGCCGTATAAGCAATCAGATGGTGCAGAAGATAGTATATAAATATCTTGATATGGCGAATCTGGGAAATAAGCATTATTCTGTACATAAGCTGCGCCATACCGCCGCAACTCTTATGTATCAAACGGGAAAGGTGGATGTTCGCGTGTTGAAGGATATTTTGGGGCACGAACAGCTTAACACAACCCAGATATATACCCATGTGAGTGATAAGGGTATGGAGGATGCAATGAAGCAGAATCCTTTGGCAAAAAAGAAATAAGCAACCTTAATAGGTTGCTTATTTTATATCTTAATAATTGCTACATTCTTTTTACCGTCTATTTCGGGGAGATTAACAGAAATCCTCTCACTTCTTGAGGTGGGAATATTTTTTCCAACATAGTCACCTCTTATGGGAAGCTCTCTGTGACCTCTGTCTATAAGAACGGCAAGCTGGATGCATGAAGGTCTGCCCAGAGTGATAAGGGCATCCATTGCGGCGCGAACCGTTCTGCCGGTAAAGATAACATCGTCTACAAGAATAACTATTTTGTTATGAATGGGGAAATTTATAACCGTTTCATTGGCGGTTTGGGCTATATCCGTGTTGTCAATATCATCGCGGTGCTTGGTAATATCCAATTCACCTATGTGAACACTTATCTCCGAGAATTTTTTTATACATTCTCCGATTTGCTTTGCAAGGGGTACGCCCCTTCTTTGTATACCTATTATACACAATTCCCCCGCGTCGCTGTTTCTTTCAATAATTTCGTGGGAAATTCGTGTAAGAGCTCTGTCTATCGCCTGGTCATCAAGTACTACCTTTTCTTCTGATGTACTCATTTCTTCCTCCGCCATATAAATAAAAAATTCGCCGCACAAAAATGCAAGGCAAAAACAGATGGGTTCGCCTTGCCGGCATCTCTGTGCCGAGTTAAAGACTAAAATTATTATAGCATCTTTATCCATAATTGTAAAGCAAAATAACGATATTTTTTAATAAATTATAAAAATAGAAAAAATTTTAAAAAACTCTTGCAAATATCAAAAAACTGTGATATAATACAAACAATTGTGAAAAAACTATTGTAAAGGAGTGTCAGGAATGAAGCAGGGAATTCATCCGGAATATAAAGATTGTACAATCACTTGCGCATGCGGTAATGTAATTAACACCAAGTCAACAAAGGGCGACCTCCGTGTTGAAATTTGCTCCAAGTGCCATCCGTTCTTTACCGGTAAGCAGAAGTTCGTAGATGCAGGCGGACGTGTTGATAAGTTCAAGAAGCGTCTTGAGGCAGCAAAATAATTTGTTTTCTACAAACAGGGTGGGAAATGCATACGCGTTTCTCACCTATTTTGTATTATGTGAAGATTATGCAGAATTTATTGAATGAAGAAAAAATAACAAAATGCGCCTTAGTGGCAATAAATACAAGATTTGATGACAGTGATGAAATAGAAGCTTCTCTTGATGAGCTTGAGCGTCTTGTGGAAACAGCGGGGGCAGAGACCTGTGTCCGTCTTGTGCAGAATAAAAGCGTACCGGATGTACGCACATATATAGGGCAGGGAAAGGTTAAGGAATTATCCGAGCTTTGCGAAAACAATGAAATTGAGCTTGTGATTTTTGACACCGAGCTTTCTCCTTCTCAGATAAGAAATCTTGAGGAGGATATCGAAGCAAAGGTAAGAGTTATAGACCGCAGTATGCTTATTCTTGACATATTTGCCCTTCATGCTCAAAGCGGAGAGGGTAAATTGCAGGTTGAATTGGCACAGCTTAAATATACCATCCCAAGGCTCATGGGAAAGGGCGAGGCACTTTCGCGATTGGGAGGCGGTATCGGAACAAGAGGTCCGGGTGAATCAAAGCTGGAAACAGACCGCCGTCATTTAATGCGCCGTA
>JAFYPJ010000126.1 GCA_017547545.1 Clostridia bacterium
CGTTTTCGTAACAATACTTAACCGAGTTGAAATACCATTCTCCTTCTTTTACATCCTCGAAGGGGAATTCTGTTGCACTTATTACCATCATAGGTATAAGCATTGCAACCGTTAAAAGAACGCAAAGTAATTTTTTCATGTGTCTTCTCCTTTAAATTTCTTTTATTGTGAACGGGTTATCCCCCGCAGCACTTTCTAATTTAATTACCTTTTCATCAAGCATATCAAAAAGATCGGGCAGATGTGTTACAAAAACAAATCTGGAGGTTGTTTTCATCAATGCTTTTAATATATATACCATACCGCGGCTTCCTTCATCATATGCCGTGGTCTGGAAGGTTTCGTTTAAGAGTATAAGAGATCTTGGCATAAGAGAATCCATTATATTGGATACCATCCTTACCTCACTTTCAAAGCGGCCTGCCTCATCACCTGCCTTAAACTCCTCTTCGGCGCTGGAAAAATGAGTGAATACCGCTTCAAATACGGGCATCACAGCCTTTTTTGCAGCAACGGGAAGCCCTGCCTGAGTAAAGAGCTGCGCCGTTCCCAAGGAACGCAGAAAAGTGGTTTTTCCTGTGTTGTTTTTACCCCTTATCAATGCTCCGCAATTACTTGCAAAATCAAAATTGTTAGGATAAAGGACATCCTTTCCTTCACTTGCAAGCAAAAGATCGTAAAGACCTTCAAACCTGAGCTCCGAATTATCCGATATTTCGGCATAGGTATATTCTCCAAATGCCTTTTCAAGGAAGTTTATATATTTCAATGCAACATCATAGAAATCAAGCTCTCTTGCTATACCGTAAAAGGTTGAATATATATTATCGGTAATATCCTCAAGCATGCTGTCTATAGTGTGGAGACTTTCGCCCAAAATAAATGCGGAATCCTCAACACAGTTAACATCCTCGGTTTCTGATCTTCCCTCTTCCTTTTTGCGCTTTTTAAGAACAGTAAAAATACCGTTCTTTTTATTTGTTCTTTTTGTAACCCCGAATATATCGGAGGCATATACCTCAAGTATGCCGTTTATTTTACATCCAAGCTCAAAATCATAGTCATCAACACTATTATACATGAACATTGATGCAATTTCAACAATTTCGTTAAGAGATTTATTATTTATCATCTCCGAGCAGTAATCTCTTATTGAACAAAGTCCCCCGGAGGTGATTTCATACTTTGAAAGGATCTCACAAACGGTTGAAAAAAATGAAAGGATGGTTTTTGGAAAAAGAGCAGTAACCTTAAGTGAGGAATAAGTGTATTCAAGCATTACCTCGCTTGAATTATCCCCCGTTCTCATATTGCCGCTTCCCTTCAGCTCGAGCCAATCGGCTTTTAGCTTATCGTATCTGTTAAATACTGTTTTACAGGATTCAAAAAGCCCCGGTATATTTATAAAATCCGCCAAAATCTCTCTGCGGTATTCTATATTCTCTTTTTTGGTAAGAGGCTTTGACACAATATTGCAAAAATATTCATTTCGCCTTGCATCACCCGAAATATTAGCAACTGTTCTGTCTATAGAAAGATCGTATATAACATTCCGTAAAATATCCTTTTCCTCGGTTTTATAAAGAATACTGTATTTCATTATAATTCACCGAACCTTTCTTCAAGATCCGCACGGGAAAGAGCATATTTTTTCAAAATATCCTCCGCAAAGGAGCTTCCAATATAATTGATACGCTCTATTTTAAAGGTTCTTTTGTTTTCATCGTCTGTATCAACCTTGCATCCAAGCAAAGGTATACTTTCTTTAAGCACAGACTTCTGGTGGGTAACATATACCCCGAACTGCTTTTCTTCAAAAAGCTTATGGGCAAGGGATGCCGTCATTTGTGCCGCCTTTGCTTCATTAGTGGTGGAATAGGTTTCGTTCAATAAAAGCAGGCTTCTTTTTCCCATATCGGAAAGCATTGTTTCCACACGCTTCTGTTCATCAAGGAATCTGCCGTCCGAATCAAAGCGTTCGTCTCTGGGAAAATGGGTTAAAACGCCGTTGAGCATACATACAGAGCTGCTTTTTGCACAAACTGGACAACCCAAAAGCGAAAACAGCACATTAACTCCGCAGGTGCGAAGGTATGTTGTTTTACCGCCGCCGTTTGCACCCGATAAGAAAAAGAAGGGATCGTTTTTATCGAAAATTATATCGTTAGGTATGATATTTTCACATTCCTTTGAAACAAGTGTTATATCATATCCTTCATAAATCCGTATACTTTCTTTTTGAGATATCACGGCAAAGCAAAGCGGTATCCCCATACCTTTTACCCTTTGCATAACGGTAAATACACTTAAATAAAAATCAAGCTGATCTATATATTCAAGTAACTCTTGATTCGGAATATCTTTGTATTTCTCATACAAAGTATCCAAACAAGGCCATATATCCGGATATATTTCGGAAAGAATATTTGTAAATTCAGGAGAAATGCGCCTTGAAAGATAATCACATTTTCCAAGGGATATTTCCATATCTTCGGCGCATTTCTTAATACGCTCAAGAAATCCCTCTTTTGTTTTTGCTGCCACAGCTATTCTGTCTGCATACTTTACTACCGAAAACTCACCGAATATTTTTTCTTTAATTTCGGCGGAGTCCTTTGCGGCATTCTTAAAGCTTTCTTTATTGATAAGCTTCTCAAACTGATCCGAAAAAGCCTTTAAAAATCCGCTGTTTGAATAACGCTGTGCTGCCTTTTTATAAAAATTGCACACACCGTAAAGCAAGGAGGAAAAAATATATACCTTTTCCTTTTCACTTTTTGCTTTGGAATATGCACTAAATATCCGCTTTAACTCTTGCAGCTCATAAAGACAGGAAAAGTAAAAATTCCTTGTTTTTTCATCCTCTAAACTGCAAAAAACCTCATGACGCAGAAAGATATCTTCCTCTGTTGGAAGCTTTTCCATTACGGATAAAACATTTTTCTCAAAAAGTTCGGTAAGCTTAATGTCTTCAAATGTGTCTGAGGGCACTTTACCGTATATTTGATTGTTGGTAAAACATAAACTTACAAAACTCATAAAATTTCCTTATATGCCGAGTATTTTTGCCGCGTTTTCCATGATCTCTTCTTCATGAACGGATAGATAGTGAAGCGCCTTTTCATACTGATCATATTCCTTCGCTTCCTTACCGTGAACATCACTTCCTATCACATGAGCAATGCCGCCATGAAATAGCTTCAGCATTTTTCCTCTTGTAAAAATACTTGAAAATGCCGAAGCGTTCACCTGAATGTTCAGGCCCATTTCATATAACTTTGCACATTGCTTCTGATCGTATCTGTCTACATGTGCGATAAGCGGTTTGAGATTATGGCGTACTCCTATTTCATAGAGTGCATTATATGTCCAGTCTGTCCAGCGCATATCCGGCATTTCTATGAGGATATTGCGGGTATCCCCTATGGCAAGTGCAGCAAGATCGGCTTCGTTCGCCAATTCAACCTCCAGAGTTACCTCTGCACCCAAAACAAACTTAACCGAATCTTTTATATCGCTGTCCAAAGTATCCATAAGCTTATTGTAACAACGGTTGCGACGGTTTAAAAATGACTCAATATCATCCTTATGGTTATAATAATGGGAGCTTAAATGTATTGCCCTTACTCCTGCGGCATAAGCACGCTTAACCTGCGCAACAGAAGTTTCCACGGAATCCGAACCGTGGTCACAACCGGGAAGAATATGGGAATGCATGTCTATACGAAACATAAAAAGCTCCTTTGAAGATTGTTATAATATCATTTTAACATATTTATATCAAAGTGTAAATACCTATTTCAAAAAAATAAAAGGTATTACATCAATTTGTAATACCTTTATATGTTGTTTTAACCTGTTCATAGCTTTCAAGATTACCTATATCATATCTCGAACCCGGCATTTCCATTGAATATACTGCCGAATTTTTGCAAAGCCATGCAATAAAGCTACCCGGAGCATCATAACCGCAGCCGCTTTCCAATGCATTCTTTATAAGCCTTGCATCCTCGCGCTTGTAAATATAAAAGGGCGGTGTACACCAATTGGTTGCAGGGGTAGGAGATTTTTCTGTCATTTCGGTTACTCTTTCATTTTCGTCTACCGTAACAACTCCGCATTTGAGAAGTCTTTTTTTATCCCCTTCATAATAGCGCATTACACTTGATGCTTTTTTTTCATTGAAATATGCCACAAATTTTCCTAACGAAAAATCAAGCACATTATCTCCTGCTATAACAAGCATATCATCGTCAAGCTCCAGCTTATCTATGGCGTATTCTATATCCCGAACTGCGCCCAATCTGGTTTCATTGCTCGAAGTCATATCATCCACAACTTTTATATCATGCTTTGATGCCTTTGCCCAAGCTTCAAAATGACCGGCAAATTTATGATTTGAAATCACAACAAACTCTGTAATATCGGTGCTTTCGGAAATATCGTCTACCAACCAATCAAGGATAGTTTTACCCTTTACATCCAATAAAGGCTTGGGGAAATTTTCGGTTAAGGGATAAAGCCTTGTTGCATATCCTGCAGCTAAAATCAAACAAATCATAATATGCCCTCACTTTCTTTGCCCTTATTATATCACCAAAATCACGCTTTGTCAATCAAGCCCCGAATATCAGATTTACCGTAAAGCAAAGTAATAATCCAACAACAGTAGGAATAACAATTGCCGCAAGACTCCATTTTATGCTTCCCGTTTCCTTTTTGACAGTTAAAAGTGTAGCAGAGCAAGGAAAATGACATATACAAAAAATCAGTACACAAATACACTTTACAGTATCCCATCCGTTCAAAACAAGGATATCCTTCAGTGCCGCAATACCCAAGCCATCATTTAATACACCTGCTCCCGTGTATCCCATTATTATAACCGGTAAAACTATTTCGTTGGCACAAAAGCCCAGAATAAAAGCCAAAAGAATTACTCCGTCCAGACCGAACAGTGCCGCAAAGGGTTCAAGAAAGAGAGATATATAATCAAGCAAGCTGATTCTCTTAACGCTGATGTTTGCAAGTATCCATATAAGCGCGCCTGCAGGGACGGCAACCGAAACTGCTCTGCCAAGCACAAACAGCGTTCTGTCTAAAAAAGATCTTACAAGCACACTTCCTACCTTTGGCATACGGTAGGGCGGCAATTCAAGTGTAAAGGAAGAGGGGATTCCCCGTAAAAGAGTTTTTGATAAAACAAAGGATACCGCAAGGGTTATTGAGATACCGCCAACTATAAAAATACAAAGCATCAAAGCCGAGTGTAAAGTACTGTAAGTCCCAAACGAGTTTATTAAAAACACCGATATTAAAGTAACCAGCATCGGGAATCTTCCGTTACAGGGAACAAATACATTGGTAAGTATTGCAATAAGTCTTTCTCTTTTTGAATCGATAATTCTGCATCCACACACACCAACCGCATTACACCCAAAGCCCATGCACATGGTAAGTGCCTGTTTTCCACAGCTCCCGGAACAGCGAAAGCATCCGTCCATATTAAATGCTATTCTCGGCAACACTCCCGCATCCTCAAGAATAGTGAAAAGCGGAAAAAATACAGCCATTGGCGGAAGCATTACTGCAATTACCCAGCAAACCACACGGAAAACTCCGTATACGGTTATTTCACGAATTAACGAGGGGGTGTTTATGAATATTAAAAATTCATTCAGTCCTGATTCGATAAATGAAAACAGGCTGCTCAGCCACAAAGACGGATAATTGGCGCCTATAACGGTTATGTAAAGTATACCGCAAAGCATGGCAAGCATAATAGGAAGTGCCGTATATCTACCGGTTATTATTTTATCTATCCGACGGTTTCGTTCTATTCTCTCTTCTCCCTGAGATATGCATTTTCTTGCTATTTTTCCTGCTTTTGCAATAATTACAGAGGTTATTATTTCCTCACACTTTTCCGGATAATAGCCTGCTGCATACAAATACTCCTTTGCATGGGGATGATTTTCTATTTTTTGTGTGCTGATAATATTCAATTTTTCAAAACGGGTATATTCATCCGGTAATAAGCTTAATGCATATTCTATATTTTCATCATATTTCACCACACACAGGCTTCCACAGTGCCTATCCTCTATTGCAGAAAACAGTTCCTTTATTCCCTGCCTTTTTTTCGCGCAAGCCTTTATTACTCTCAAGCCAAGCTCTTCTTCTAATTTGTTTATATCTATCTTAACAGAATATTTTTCAGCCTCATCCCATAAATTAAGTATTACAATCAGTTTTTTTGTATGCTCGGCAAGCTGCAAAACAAGAGGCAGATTTCTTTCAAGGCAGGATGCATCACAAATTATGCAGTATACATCTGCTTTATCCTGCATTATAAAATCACCTGTAACCGCCTCCTCCGGAGAATGCGCAAACAACGAATATGTACCCGGAAGATCTGTTATTATATATCTTTGTTTTTTATATACGGCTTCTCCGCGGGCACTTTCTACCGTTTTTCCTGTCCAATTGCCCGTATGCTGTTTTAAACCTGTAATTTCATTAAACAAAGTACTCTTACCCACATTAGGGTTTCCAACAAAAGCAATCGTTACGGTATTTTCTTTGCTCACAGCTCCACCTCCTGTACTGTTACTCTTCTTGCATCGGCTTCCCTTACTGCGATAACACTACCCATTACCGAATAAGCTTTTATCGAATTAAAGGGAGCGCTCAAAACACATTTTACCAAACTTCCCTTTATTATACCAAGCTCCATAAGTCTGCGTTTTATATCCGATTTGCAATCCACCTCTGTAATTTTGCCGCTTTGTCCTTCCTTTAGATCATACATACTTAAAATTTCCATTTCCTTTCTCCTTTTTCTGCCTTTATTATTATCTTATTCTGAACCGGTAAAGGAGTGAAAAAAGTACCGCTACACTCTGCAGGTTCCGACTGTTATATTCTGAATACACTTCTGAATAATCATAATATCCGTTTCTGCAATGTTTTCAGAATATATCGGCACTTTGGGGCATATAAATAATTACTACACAAAAACAGGAGAAAATATATGCAAAAAGAAAAATTTCATAAAATATCAGTTTACATAATTGCCTGTGCAATTCCATTAGCCATCGGCATTACCTCTGCTCTACTTACCCGAAATAATATGCAGATTTATTCAGAACTTGTAACTCCACCACTTTCGCCCCCTTCTTTTCTTTTCCCCCTTGTTTGGACTGTACTCTATATTCTTATGGGTATAAGCTCCGCAAGAGTTTATCTTAACCGTAACAAATCTCAAAAAAATGCAAGTGACGGTTTAAGCTTTTATGTTTTAAGCCTTGCCTTTAATTTTGCATGGAGTCTTATTTTCTTTAATATGCGCCGTTTCCTTTTTGCCTTTGTTTGGCTTTTGATTCTTCTGTATTTAATTATTCGTACTGTTATTTGCTATAAAAAGGTTGATAAAATTGCTGCAAAGCTACAGATCCCATATATTATCTGGGTATGCTTTGCGGGATATTTGAATTTCGGAATTTGGGTGTTAAATAAATGATAAACATACAATACAAAATGAAACATTTTTTTATATCAAAAAGCAAAGACAAGGTGATTTTTGAACAAGTCCAGTAAAAACGGACAATGAAAAAAACCTCCTATGGTATAATAGAGAAAACCATAGGAGGGATTTTTTATGCAAGAGAGTATCGACATATAAAACAATATGAAAAGGAAATATTTTCACTAAAGGAACA
>JAFYPJ010000127.1 GCA_017547545.1 Clostridia bacterium
AAAGGATGTGTTGAGAGTAAGCTGAGCCATACCGGAAAGGGATGCATGCATAGACTTTGCAATAACCTTGCGGATGTTGGAGAGCTTTTCATCAACATATTCGGGAGCGGGAGCTGCTGCGGCTGCAGGAGCTGCAACTGCTTCTTCTGCAGGCGCTGTGCCAACAAGATAGCCCTTGTCAAGAAGTGTGTTTACATCGCGTTCTATAATTCTGCCCATGGGGCCGGTGGGAACTGCTCTGGAAAGATCAGCGTCGGTCTGCTCTGCCAAGTGGCGAGCTCTGGGAGAGATACGGATGAAACCATCCTTGTTTTCTGTAGCTGCTGCTTCTACAACGGGAACCGCTGTAGGTGCGGGAGCTGCCTTTTCTTCAACTGCAGCAGGTGCTTCGGGAGCTGCTGCCTCCTCCTTTTTGGGTACAAGGTCAGAGAAGTCCTCGCCTTCATTACCGATAACGCATACCGGATCGAGGCAGGGTACATCATCACCGTCTTCACAGAAAACTGCTAAAAGTGTACCTTCAACCTGTGCGGTTTCTTCAAAGCTGGACTTATCGGTTTCATAAGAGAAGAGTACATCTCCTACATTAACCTTATCGCCAACCTTCTTCACCCACTCGGTGATAACACAGCTTTCAACGCTCTGTCCCTGTCTTGGCATAATAACTAATGTTGCCATTTGTTTTCCTCCTAAGTTTATTGTGTTATTATTATTTCAGTTTTGCCATTGTTTAACCGCTGCACCATTTCATTTGGCAGCATTCTGTCCGTTATGAGAACATCGATCTCTTCTAAAGGACATACATTATAAGGAAGTACCTTATTCATTTTTGAAAGGTTCATCAGCACCACAACCTTGTGTGCTTTTTCAATAACCTTCTTTTTGATCTCACATTCGGTATAATTTCCGCCTGTAAGCCCGTCTGCCGATACACCGGACGGAACTATAAACGCTATATCAATATTGATAGAATCAATAAATTCCAGCGCTGAATTTCCAACAACCGAAATATTGTCCCGGTTTAACATACCTCCAACAATATTTACCATAGGCTTGCGCTTTTTAATTATTTCAAGCGCAACATTCGGACCGGTTGTAATAACGGTAAACCGTTCATCGGGAAGCAAGGATGCAAGAGTTAGCATCGTAGTACCCGAATCAAGGAATATCGAGCGTCCTGTTTCAATCATTTTTACAGCTTCTATAGCAAGTGTTTCCTTTGTATACACATTTTCATGCAAACGCTTTGAAAAGGCATCCTCCATAGATGTTGTAATAAATTTCATAGAACGCGCTCCGCCTCTGACCTTTATAGCCTCGCCCTGCTTTTCAAAAAATTCAATATCACGGCGTAAAGTCATCTGCGAAACCTCGGGGAATGCGGCCGTTAACTCGTCAAGTGAGATAAACGGTTTGGTACCCAAAAGGGTACGGATAACCTCTCGCCTCGAGGATACATTCATTCTTTTATCCACCTTTTTCTGATGATATTTTAAATACAGAAAATAAATTTCTACAGAATATATAATACCATTTTATAAACTTAAAGTCAAGAAAAAATACAATATTTTTGTTAACTTTAACATCATTTTCACACAATTTCACATTTATTTTACACATTGCGTATTTATAATATACATAACAAATCAACTGCAAAATAAAATGACAAGGAATTTTACTTTTCCTTGTCATCGAACTGTTTTTAATATATAGACTTTTGTTGCATTTTGCGAAATAAAGTACTTAATATGCTTTTTTCTTCTTACTGATGACTATACCCAAAACTAACACACCAACAAACAGTACAGCACTTCCAATAATAATATAATCTACATTTGCTTTAACAAACGAAATAAAATTCGTATCGGATTCTGTTATTTTACTTTCATTTTCGGTAATTTTTGCAATAAAATTTGCTGCTGTATAAATTTCTCCAGATTTCGCCCAAACGGGATCATCTATATAAAAGAAAGGAGACACATACTCAACGCCGTCATTAACGAAGTATATAATTTTGCAATCATGTTCCTTATACTTTATAACCCTTATTGATTCACTATTACATTCCGGGTATTCCTGAAAAATACGATCATACAAATTCTCAATATCAATATTAGGAATATTGTCGTATTTTTTAAGCCTTTTACCTGCTCTTATTTTCCAGGAATAATCACCGTTTTTAAATTCAACAACCTCTACTTCTCCGCCTTTTCTGTAATTAGGTACTATCCATACATAACTATCGAGAATATTATCACCAAAATTACCGTTTTTCTTATACGCGGAAACTATATCATAGTCTTCAAGATTATAACATTGAAACATTAAATTAAAATCAATATCTTCAATGTTACTTCCAAGATACATAGGCCAATTCTGATATGTATTTTCCACAGCCTGCTTTACCGCTTCCTGCTCTTCTTTAAATTCCTCGGATATAGAATTGGTAATATCCTGTCCCCGTAAAGCATTTACCGGTAATAAAGTTATAATCGATGTAACAACCAATAATAAGGTAATTATAATCTTGCGCATCAAACACCTCATAATATTCAAAGTTTCTTGAATATTGATTTATACTTTGTTCATGAAATCGTAATTATTATAACATCACACTCCTTATTTGTCAATAGGTAAATAAAATTATATATTAATTTAATGTTTACAGTATTTTTTTCGTTATTAAACTTATATTTCGGTTGACTTTAACAAAAAAATAAAGTATTATATATTATTATAAATACAATTAAATGAATAGAGGTTATTTTTAAATGTATATGGAAAAATACGGTCTTTGGTGTAAAAAAGCAACCGAAGACAATGATCTAATTGAAGAATTAAAAAATATGGCGGAAGATTCGGAAGCAATATCCGAAGCATTTTATAAGGACCTTGAATTCGGTACAGGCGGGTTGCGCGGTGTTATCGGTGCAGGTACAAACAGAATGAATATCTATACGGTTGGTAAAGCAACCCAGGGGCTAGCGGAATATGTTCTTTCTCAATCAAACCATCCAAGCGTTGCAATAGCTTATGACAGCAGAATAAAATCCGATGTTTTTGCAAAAACAGCCGCATCCGTTCTTGCGGCAAACGGTGTTCATGTATACATTTATTCAGAGCTTATGCCCACCCCCATGCTTTCCTTTGCTGTACGCGAGCTTAAATGCGATGCAGGTATTGTTATAACAGCAAGCCATAATCCCGCAAAATATAACGGATATAAAGCATACGGTCCGGATGGATGCCAGCTTTGCCTTGAAGCGGCTGAATATGTGCTGTCCATTATGAATAAGGTTGATATTTTTGATCAGGTTGAAAAAACAGATTTTGACAAAGCCGTTGCAGACGAAATCATTGAATATATCGACAAAAGCGTTATTGAATCTTATCTTGAGAATGTTGAAGCACAAAGAGTCAGTAATGAACTTGACCTAAGTAATTTAAAGGTTATCTACACCCCCCTTCACGGCAGCGGTAACAAACCCGTTCGTGCCATCCTTAAAAAAATGGGAATAGAGAATGTTACAGTTGTTCCTCAGCAGGAAAAACCTGACGGTAACTTCCCTACCGCACCGTATCCTAACCCTGAAATAAGGCAGGCATTTGAAGCAGCCTTAAAATTAGCTGATGAAGTTAAACCCGACCTTTTGCTTGCAACCGATCCGGACTGTGACCGTGTTGGTATTGCCGCACCTGTTAACGGTGATTACAGACTTTTCACCGGAAATGAAGTAGGAGCTCTTTTGCTTCATTATATTTTAACAAGAAGAACCGAAAAGAACACACTTCCCGATAACGCAATTGCGGTTAAAACTATAGTTACCACAGAGCTTACACAAAAAATTGCAGATGATTTCGGAATCGAACTTATAAATGTTTTAACCGGTTTTAAATTTATCGGAGAACAAATTGCAATCCTTGAAGAAAAAGGAGAAGAAAACAGATATATTTTCGGATTTGAGGAAAGCTACGGTTATCTTGCCGGAAGCTATGTTCGTGATAAGGACGCTGTTGTTGCATCAATGCTTATTTGCGAAATGGCGGCATATTATAAATCTATCGGCAAAACACTTTATCAGGCACTCGGTGATATCTATAACAAATACGGCTGTTATATCTGCTCTCAGATAAGCTTCACCTGCGAAGGCCAGAGCGGTATGCAAAAAATATTTGATATAATGAAGGACCTCAGATATTCTTCACGAAAAGAAATTTCGGGAATGTCAATTTCCAGGATAAGCGATTACGAAACCTCCTTGGTAACAGATGTAATTACCGATATTAAAACCAACATTGAGTTGCCCAAATCCAATGTTATAGGTTTTGAGTTCACAGACGGAAGCTCCATTATTGTCCGTCCCTCCGGAACAGAACCTAAAATTAAAATGTATCTCAGCGCAGTTGGAAAAGATGAGGAATCTGCTACCGATAAATTACACCAGCTTGAAGAAGCAGGTACAAAATTACTTGGTTTCTGATAAAATACCGTTGTACAAACCAATTTTCTAATATAATGAAATGGCTGTTGAAAAATCAACAGCCATTTATATTTTTATAATTATCCAACCTTACCTGTAGACTTACCGTCTGCACCAAAGTAATAGTAACCCGAAGGCACTCCGTATGCATTCTTGGCGCCTACCCAAAGCTTGGTATTCTTGTACATTGCACCGCTTGATACATTGAAGAAGTAATAATCTGCTCCAATCTTTGTAAAGCCTTTTGCGCGTTCAAGATTGTTATAGTAGTACTGATAACCGTTACCGTATACAAATCCTGTCTTTACAAGCTTTGCTTCTGCATCTACTGCATAATAGCCGCTTTCACCGCCGAATGCCTTGGCATTAGCTGCACTTACCCATACAGAGTTTGTATTAGCATAAAGTACACCGTTTGATTTTGCAAAATAGTACTCTCCGTCAAGCTCGTATATTCCGCTTACCTGCTTAACTCCGTCTATGGTAAAGTAGTAATTTCCGTTTTCCTTTACAACCTTCTTTACGCCTGTAACAGGTGCGCTATAAAGCTTACCTTCTGCATCGAAGTAATAGTATCCGGCCTTATTTCCGTATGCATTATCTCCGCCTACCCAAAGGGTTGCATCCTTATACATTGCACCGCTTGTAGTATTGAAGAAGTAGTAATCCTCTCCTACCTTTGTGAAGCCCTTTACAAGTACACAATTATCATAATAATATGTATATCCTGTAGGTGCATTTACAAAGCCTGTCTTTACAAGCTTGCCGTCTGCTGCAAAGTTGTAATAGTTCTTTACCAATCCGGTATCGTTGGTGTTTGCTACCCATGCTACATTGCTTGTTACAAGTACACCGTTTGACTGAGCATAGTAGTATTCACCGTCTAATTCATAAAGACCGTAGGTCTGCTTAACCTTATCTATTGTAAAGTAAAGCTTGCCGTTTTCCTTTATGATTTCTTTCTTGCCGCTTACATCGGCTATATACATCTTACCGTCCTTGGCAAAGTAGTAATTACCTTCTTCAACACCTGATTCATTCTGGTCTACCCAAACAGTAACATCCTTGTACATAAATCCTGTCTTTGTATTGAAGTAATAGTAATCTTCACCGATCTTTGTAAAGCCGGTTGCAACAGTTCCCTCTTCATCTATATAGTAGGTTCTGTCATAAACATCATAGAAGCATCCAAGCTCCATTGCAAAATTATTTCCGAAGCTATAGAATGTATCGGGACCGTCTACAAGACCGTTTTTAAGTTCTTCTGTTAACCAAACATCCTCATTCTT
>JAFYPJ010000128.1 GCA_017547545.1 Clostridia bacterium
AATTCGATATTTCGTTACGTAAGCGGAGCGAACGATAAAAAGAAGATTGTAACCTAAGGTTACAAATTTAATGTGATGAAAAGTCTTAATTAAGCGATGAGAGCGTGTAAATCTGTAGGGAAGGCAGAGGTCTGCCTTCCCTACAATTTGTACACATAAACTGTTCGATAAAAGCAAATTTATCAACCTAAAAATAACAAACGGACAACATAAGTCGTCCGTTTGAATTTGTATTAAATTATCTTTTTACAGCCGTTCTTTTTCCATTCTTCGTATTCTTCCACAGAGCCGCGCCAGGTGAAGAATTGGCTGTCTGCCAAGCGGTATCTTCCGTTATTGCCGCTGATTATATTATAATCGCGTCTGGCTATATAGTTTTCTTCGGTAAGATACTTTTCTTCGTATCTCCAACTGTTTCCCACATATATCGGCAGCATTTCACCGTGAGATTCTGCAATATTATACTCGGTCAAATAAAGATCCGATGTGAGATGCTTATCCCAGGTACATTTAAAACGAACTATACCCACATTCTTTGCGTACCAATATTCCTTAACACCGCATCCTATGGCATCATAGAAGAAGGTTTGACATTTTCCGGGATCATCATAGGGTTCACAATCAAGGATAAGGCGCAGGGTGTTTTCGAACACTCCCGCAGGAGTTTTAAGCTTGCCGCCGTCAAGAACGGTAATTTTAAGACATCTGCCCTGATCAAAGCGCACATTGTTGATTACATCCTTATAACCCGTAACCCATTTGTCATCCCAAAGTGTTCCGCAAAGAGTACAGAGATAGCGAAAGGGCTTTGCACCGAAAATTCTGTTCTCCTCATGACGGGTACCGAAATGCCCCAAAACATTACAGCTATGCATACCCTCATAATATTTAATACCATTTCCTCGGAATTGAATCTCTGAAATATTGGTAGAGGAGGGCAAGAAGCGCCAATTCAATTTATCTAATGGAAGCTTTTCCTCCAATACGGGAAGCATTGCCTTTGCCGAATTCCGAAGCTCCTTATCATCACTTTGTTCTATGATGTATTGCAGTCTCTCCTTAGCCTTTTCATATTCATCCAAGCCGCAAAGCTCACTGACATAAGCAAGGCCCAAAAGTCCGTCCTTCGGCATATCCTCCAAGGGCTTTCTGTAACCGAAATAGCTGAAGGCAGAAACGGTAACAGAGTCACCGTAACGCTCATGAACACCTCTTTGCTCTATAACATATTCGTTTATTTCAAGTATCTCTTCATTGATTCCGGGGGTAGAATAACACCATCTGTTACCTACCTCCAAGGGCAAAAGCCCCCCACCGCCCTTGATGTCATATTTACTCAAAAGCTTTTCATTATGCGGTTTTGTGCTTTCGATAAGCCTAACAAGACCAACACCTTCCTTGTACCAAATATCTACCCTGTCGCCATTCTCGTCAATCCTTTCGATACGAACACAATCATTAAAGATGCCTGCTGGGGATTCCACAGTTTCAGTAACGGAAACAACTTTTCTTATACCTACATTATTACCTTTTTCATCCTTCATTATTTCTTCTCTGCCTGCCTCAAGAGGAAGTGTTTTCGGGAAGAAATAACGATCTCCCGTCCAGCCTGCATTTAAAAAGACATAATTATCATACTCTCTTATACTGCAGGTTTCATAGGAAAATCCGGGCTCGGCACAAAAGTAAAGATTATTATCCCTTATACCCCACTGCTCTGCGGTAACGATAATACCATAATTCTCTATACCGTTACGAACTGCCTGATTTGCTTTTTTGCAGGATATGACATTAGCATAATAGGAATCAATTTTGCCCGAGCGCTTAAAACGCTCTATAGAAAGATCAACATATTCATCCGATTTTTCAAAATTCCGAAGACCGTGCCAATAACGTGCCATCCAAAAATAATGACCGGCTATAGCGGCATCCTTTTCGGCACCGTCAGGATATTTTTCAAGGGTGGGAAGTACCCTTTCAAGGGTATATTTTATCATTTCTTCAGATCTGTTTAATTCCCAACAAAGATTAAGTAAAAGGCATGCTGCTTTTTGCACTTCATTATATTTCATATATATACCAAGTGCATCATCGGCATATTTGGATCTGTTATAGCCAAGTGCAATTTCGATTCCCTTAACCGAATATTCCTTAACATCCTCGTCGCTTGAAAGTCCGTAAATTAAATCCTTCACCCCCGAATATGCATCATCAAAGCCGATGCGAGATCCGTGGATATCATAATAGTTTTCCAGCTTTTCAATCTTTTCTGCAATTTCCTTTACAAAGCTATCGGACAGCTTACTATCCTTTTCCATATTCTTCTCCTTTTTCAGCCTTTGGCGCGCATCATAAATGCGTCGCTTAACGGTGCCGAGAGGAATACCAAGCCGCTTTGCTATCATATCCATAGACATATCATCGATAAAATATAACATCGCGGTTTCACGAAGAACCGGAGAAAGTGAAGCTATCTCTTTTTTTAGCTTCTCCATTTCCTCATCGGCAATATAGAGGGCTTCGGGAGAAAAATCATCACGTATTATAACATCCTCAAGCTCGGAATATATAACACGGCTTCGCTTTATGTAATTTATTGCCTTATTCCTTAATATCTGCATGAACCAAGCTTCTATTTTTTCTTTTTCACGCAAAGATGAAAGCTTAATGTAAGCCTCTATAAAAACTTCCTGCACTATATCCTTTGCGCTCTCTTCATCCTTCAGCATATATATCGCCTTAGAATAAAGCCGTTGCATATAGAAGCTCACTATCAGGGAATAGCTTTCCTTGTTTCCCAAGAGAGTTTCTTCTATAGCCTTTAAAATTTTCTCCACATTACGCCTCCTTTCACTTGTTTTACCGCGGTTTCATATATAATGACACATTTTAGTTTGAAAAGGTTCGGATTTTATAAAATAGAAAACGATTCAAATGTTTTTCAAGCTTTTTTTATCCCTTATCTTTTATCTGAAAAAGCTCCCTTCGCAAGGAAGAGAGCTTTTTTCTGTATTATTCAACTATTGTTGTTTCTTCGACAAGAGCTTCAGCTTTACCAACCTCTACATTACGGTAGCAGGTCATACCTGTACCGGCAGGGATAAGCTTACCTATAATTACATTTTCCTTCAAGCCCATAAGGTTGTCAACCTTACCCTTAATAGCGGCTTCTGTAAGAACCTTGGTGGTTTCCTGGAAGGAAGCAGCCGAAAGGAAGGACTCGGTTTGGAGAGATGCCTTTGTAATACCAAGAAGCATGGGAGAAGCCGTAGCGGGACGGAGTTCTCTTTCACCGGCATCAATGCGAGCCTCAATAGCTTCGTTTTCGCTTTCAAAATCGGAAACATCTACTACAGAACCAAGAAGCATTTCTGTATCACCTGCATCCTCGATCTTAACCTTTCTGGTCATCTGGCGGGCAATAACCTCGATATGCTTATCGTTGATCTCAACAGACTGCATGCGGTATACTCTCTGTACTTCGCGAATAATGTAATCATAAACCGCATCAAGGCCGTTTATCTTGGTAATATCCGCAAGGCTCATATTACCTTCGGTTAATACCTGACCTCTGCCAACCACATCTCCTTCGCCAACAAGAACATGGATACCGTAAGGAATAGCATAGGTCTTTTCCTCACCGGATTCTGTTGTGATGATGATATTTCTTGCGCGTTTTGCATCCTGAATGCGAACTGTACCGCTAACCTCGGATACTGTTGCTGTTTTCTTGGGACGGCGTGCTTCAAAGAGTTCTTCAACTCTGGGAAGACCGTTTGTAATATCGGATCCCGCAACACCACCGGTATGGAAGGTTCTCATTGTAAGCTGTGTACCGGGTTCACCGATAGACTGAGCTGCAATAATACCAACAGATTCACCAACATTAACAGGCTTACCGGATGCAAGGTCGGCACCGTAACAGTGTGCACATACACCGTGCTTGCACTTACAACGAAGAATGGTACGGATATATGCCTTTTCTATACCTGCGGCAATAATTTCTTTAACCTGCTCTTCGGTGATCATTGTATCATCGGGAACAATTACCTGACCTGCCTTTTCGTGACCTTCAGGATATACGATATCACCAATGGGGAATCTGCCCAAAAGTCTGTCTGCAAAGGGTTCGATTGTATCCTTACCGTCAACGATAGCGGATACCCAGATACCTTCCTTGGAATGACAGTTATCCTCACGGATAATAACTTCCTGAGATACATCAACAAGACGTCTGGTAAGGTAACCCGAGTCAGCTGTACGAAGCGCTGTATCCGAAAGGGATTTACGCGCACCACGGGCAGCAATAAAGTATTCCAGGATATTAAGACCTTCACGGAAGTTGGATTTAATCGGAATCTCCATGGTACGGCCGTTTGCCGCAAACATAAGACCACGCATACCTGCAAGCTGACGAAGCTGAGTGGTGTTACCACGGGCTCCGGAGTCGATCATCATCTTAATGGAATTGTATTTATCAAAACCGCTCTGAAGTGATGCAACAACATCCTTTGTGGTATCTTCCCAGATCTTGATAACACTTCTATAGCGTTCATCCTCGGTCAAACGACCTCTTTCAAAGTGAGCCTGAATCTTATCAACCTGCTTTTCAGCTTCGGAGATCAATTCATACTTTGCACCGGGAATATCAATGTCTGCAACCGAAATAGAGATCGCTGCACGTGTTGAATACTTATAACCCATGCTCTTGATGTTATCAAGAACCTCACTTGTTACGGCAAAGCCGTGTTTATGAATACAGTAGTCAACTATCTGACCTAACTGTTTCTTTTTACATTCAAACATAATTTCAAGATCAAGGAGCTTTGAAGGATCACTTCTGTCTACAAATCCGAGATCCTGAGGAATAGCCTGGTTAAATATCATTCTACCAAGGGTAGCATCGATAAGACCTGTATGAACTACTCCGTCTATTTCCTTGGACACACGAACTTTAATAGGTGCATGGAGTCCAAGATAACCGTTTTCATAAGCCAACATTGCTTCGTTGAAGGAGGTATATACACTGCCTTCACCTATTTCGCCTGCCTTATCTATGGTAAGGTAGTAAGAACCAAGCACCATATCCTGAGAAGGAACGGTAACCGCTCTTCCGTCTGCAGGCTTTAAAAGGTTGTTTGCAGAAAGCATGAGGAATCTTGCCTCAGCCTGTGCTTCAGCAGACAAAGGTACATGAACAGGCATCTGGTCACCGTCAAAGTCTGCGTTAAACGCTGAACATACAAGAGGATGAAGCTTAATTGCTCTACCCTCAACAAGTATGGGTTCGAATGCCTGAACGGAAAGACGGTGAAGTGTAGGAGCACGGTTAAGAAGTACAGGATGTCCCTTGATAACAACTTCAAGTGCATCCCAAACTTCAGGGCTTACCTTATCAACCTTCTTCTTTGCATCCTTAATATTGGAAGCCTTCTGTGTTTCAACAAGACGCTTCATTACAAAGGGCTTAAAGAGTTCAAGTGCCATTTCACGGGGAAGACCGCACTGATAGATCTTGAGCTCAGGACCAACAACGATAACCGAACGGCCCGAATAGTCAACACGCTTACCAAGGAGGTTCTGTCTGAAACGGCCCTGCTTACCGCGGAGCATTTCGGAAAGTGACTTCAATGTTCTGTTGTTGGGACCTGTTACAGGCTTACCTCTTCTTCCGTTGTCAATGAGCGCGTCAACCGCTTCCTGAAGCATACGCTTTTCGTTACGGATGATTATTTCAGGAGCCATAAGCTCTTTAAGTCTGAAAAGACGGTTGTTTCTGTTAATAACTCTTCTGTAGAGATCATTCAAATCAGAAGTTGCAAAGCGTCCGCCGTCAAGCTGTATCAAAGGTCTGATTTCGGGCGGGATTACGGGGAGTACATCAAGAATCATCCATTCGGGACGGTTGCCTGACTTTCTGAATGCCTCAACAACCTCAAGACGCTTGATTATACGGATCTTCTTTTGTCCGCTTGCGGTTGCAAGCTCTGCCTTGAGCTGTTCGGAAAGAGCTGTAATATCAAGCTCGGAAAGAAGCTCCTTAACAGCCTCAGCACCCATTCCAACACGGAAATCGTTTTCGTAACGCTCGTAATTCTCTCTGTATTCACGCTCTGTTAAAAGCTGGTACTTCTGAAGAGGTGTGTTACCGGGATCGATAACTATATACTGTGCAAAATAAAGCACCTTTTCAAGTAATCTTGCAGATATATCAAGCAAAAGCCCCATTCTTGAAGGAATTGCTCTGAAATACCAGATGTGGGAAACGGGAGCTGCAAGCTCAATATGTCCCATTCTTTCGCGGCGAACCTTTTTTGTGGTTACTTCAACACCGCACTTTTCACAAACCTTACCCTTATAACGAACTCTCTTGTATTTTCCGCAAAGACATTCCCAGTCCTTTGTAGGGCCAAAGATTCTTTCACAGAAAAGACCGTCCTTTTCAGCTTTAAGTGTACGGTAGTTGATGGTCTCAGGCTTTTTAACTTCACCGAAAGACCAGCTTCTTATGGTTTCAGGAGAAGCCAGACCTATTTTAATAGAATCAAATGTATTGTTTGCCATATTCGGTTTCTCCTTTCTTATTCTTCATCATAATCATCTGCGCCGAAGTCGAAATTGTCATCATCCTCAAATTCAGCATCAAATGCAAAATCGTCATCATCGTCTGCATGCTCTTCTATAGCTGAATCAAACATATCGTCTGTTTCAACCATATCACCGAGATCTTCCTGAGATACATATACGGGAAGATTATCGTCCTCTTCACCAAGAGTAGAAAGTTCTATTTCATTACCTTCGCTGTCAAGAACACGGATGTCAAGACAAAGAGACTGAAGCTCTTTAACAAGAACCTTGAAGGATTCGGGAACACCGGGATTGGGAATATTCTCACCCTTAACAATAGCCTCGTAGGTCTTAACTCTACCGGTAACATCGTCAGACTTAACGGTAAGAATTTCCTGAAGTGTATATGCTGCACCGTATGCTTCAAGAGCCCAAACTTCCATTTCTCCGAAACGCTGGCCGCCGAACTGAGCTTTACCGCCGAGAGGCTGCTGAGTAACGAGGGAGTAAGGACCGGTGGATCTTGCATGGATCTTATCATCTACAAGATGATGGAGCTTAAGGTAATACATGATACCAACGGTAACAGGGTTATCAAAGGGTTCACCTGTTCTGCCATCGTAAAGGATGCTCTTACCGTTACGGTTCATGCCTGCCATTTCAAGACAGTTTGCAATATCCTGCTCGTTTGCACCGTCAAACACAGGTGTCATGATCTTCCAGCCAAGACGCTTAGCTGCGATACCAAGATGTACCTCAAGCACCTGACCGATATTCATTCGGGAAGGAACGCCCAGAGGATTAAGCACGATATCAAGGGGAGTACCGTCTGCAAGGAAGGGCATATCTTCGGGAGGAAGGATACGGGATACAACACCCTTATTACCGTGACGGCCCGCCATCTTGTCGCCTACCGAGATCTTACGCTTCTGTGCAATATAAACACGAACAACCTTGTTAACACCGGGAGAAAGTTCGTCTCCGTTTTCACGGGAGAATACCTTTACATCCACTACTATACCGCTTTCACCGTGGGGAAGACGAAGGGATGTATCTCTAACTTCTCTTGCCTTTTCACCAAAGATAGCGCGCAAAAGTCTTTCTTCTGCGGTAAGCTCTGTTTCACCCTTAGGTGTAACCTTACCAACAAGAATATCACCTGCACGAACCTCTGTACCCTTACGGATAATACCCTCTGCAGTAAGATCCTTTAACGCATCATCACCCACATTGGGTACTTCGCGTGTTATTTCTTCCGGACCGAGCTTGGTATCTCTTGCTTCATGTGAATATTCTTCTATATGAATTGATGTGTAAACATCGTTACGAACAAGGTTTTCATTAAGAAGTACCGCGTCCTCGTAGTTATAACCTTCCCAGGTCATAAAGCCGATAAGAGCATTCTTACCAAGAGAGATCTCACCGTTGGAGGTTGCCGGACCGTCTGCAATAACCTGTCCTTCTTCAATATAATCACCAACAGAAACCAAAGGTCTCTGGTTGATACAAGTGCCCTGATTGGAGCGTTTGAATTTAATAAGGTGGTAAACACGCTTTTCTCCGCCCTTTTCAAGAACGGTAATTTCATCAGCGCTTACCTTTTCAACCGTACCCGATGCCTTTGCACAAACAACAACACCGGAGTCAACAGCAGCCTTGTATTCCATACCGGTACCAACGATAGGAGAATCGGTAACCATAAGCGGAACCGCCTGCTTCTGCATGTTTGAACCCATAAGCGCACGGGAGTTGTCATCGTTTTCAAGGAAGGGGATCATAGCTGTTGCAACAGAAACAACCATCTTGGGAGAAACATCCATAAAATCTGCTTCTGAAGCATTTATTTCGATAATGTCTGCACGGTGGCGTGCTGTTACCTTTGCATTCTTGAAACGGTTATTCTCATCAAGAGGTTCATTTGCCTGAGCTACTATATAATTATCTTCAACATCTGCGGTCATATAAACGATATCGTTTGTAACCACACCTGTTTCTTTATCTATACGGCGATAGGGAGCTTCAATAAAGCCGTAATCACTGATCTTTGCATAGGTTGCAAGATAGGAGATAAGACCGATGTTAGGACCTTCAGGAGTTTCGATAGGACACATTCTGCCGTAATGGGTGTAGTGAACGTCTCGAACTTCAAAGGATGCACGGTCTCTGGACAAACCGCCGGGACCAAGCGCGGAAAGACGACGCTTGTGAGTAAGCTCTGCCAAGGGGTTGTTCTGGTCCATAAACTGTGAAAGGGGTGAAGAACCGAAGAATTCACGGATAGCGGTTACAACAGGACGGATATTGATAAGCGCCTCGGGTGTAAGATTTTCGCTGTCCTGAATGGTCATACGCTCCTTTATGATCTTATCCATACGGGAAAAACCTATACGGAACTGATTCTGAAGAAGCTCGCCTACACTGCGGAGACGACGGTTACCGAGAT
>JAFYPJ010000129.1 GCA_017547545.1 Clostridia bacterium
GAGGATGCCGTTGTTTTGAAAAATAAAGTGCTTTACTGTAAAAGAAGTGATCTTGATATCGGTGATGACAGGGTATTTATTGAAGATATTCTCGGACTTCAGGTTATAAATGCAGATACTCAAAAGGTATACGGTATACTTGAAAATGTAATAAATAATCCCGCCAACGATATATATGAAATAAAAACAGATAAGGGTATGGCATATATGCCCGCGGTTAAAGAATTTATAGTATCTATAGATACAGAAAAGGGCATTTTTGTTCGTCCTATAGAGGGAATGTTTGATGAGATTTGATATAATGACTCTTTTTCCCGATCTTATCGAAAGTGTGCTTGGCGAAAGTATTATCGGCAGGGCAAGAAAAGCGGGAATAATAGATGTACAGACGCATAATATAAGAGATTATTCCAAAGATAAGCACCGCCGTGTAGATGATACACCCTACGGCGGGGGAATGGGAATGCTTATGGCGGCTCCACCCATTTACAACTGTTATCTCGATATACCAAAGTCGGCTGCTTGCCATACGGTATATATGTCTCCAAAAGGGAAGCTTCTTGATCAGAAAAAGGTGAAAGAGCTTTCTGAGTATGATCAGCTTATAATTCTTTGCGGTCATTACGAGGGCGTAGACCAAAGGGTTCTTGACCTGATAGTTGATGAGGAGATATCCATTGGTAATTATGTTTTAACGGGAGGCGAGATGCCTGCCTGTATAGTTGTGGATTCTGTAGCAAGGCTGAAGGAGGGTGTTCTTTCAGATGCACAGTGTTTTGAAAATGAAAGTCTTTGTGAGGGTATGCTTGAATATCCTCAATATACAAGACCTTATGAATTTCTTGGTGAAAAGGTACCTGATGTGCTTCTTTGCGGAAATCATAAGGAAATAGAAAAATGGAGATTTGAACAGGCGCTTGAGCTTACCAAAAAGCAACGGCCTGACTTGTTGTGATATGAAAAGATTTAAGCAGGGATTTTTTCAAAAAAAGAATAAAAAACGCGAAAACAGGCTTTGGCTGTGGATAAAGCATTTAACGGATATTCTTTACCATAAAGCAGCAGTCAGCGCGGTTGGAAGGTCCTTGAACGATTATGTTGGAGAGGAAAAAGTACTTGAACAAAGCTTTTTTATGCGCAAGCTAAAGGGGATTTTTTCCTTTATTGATGTTAAAATAATAAAGTATATTCTTCAAAGAGGGTTTGAAAACAGTAGTATTTTAGCTTGGCTTCGCAACTCTGTTTGCTTGCTGCTTTCTGCTATGGTCCGTCAATACGGGGTTTTCAGCTTTTCGTTGGGACTTTATACTGTATTGGTGTATTTTTTAGGCATATATTCAGAAATGTCTTTAAATGTTACCTATACGCATCTTATTACCGGTTCTCTTGAAATACTTTGTGCTCTGCCCATGCTTATATCAAGAAAAAGCATGTGCGAGGTAATAAGGGAGAGCTTATTTGCCGATATTTTGCTGTTCAGGTTTTTCGGGCTTTCTCCGGAGCTTTTTGAGTTAGAAAAAAGGGAGAGTACAGCTTCGCCCTTCCCTTTGATATTCGGTTTGATAGCAGGACTTGCAACGGTATTTGTTTCTCCTGTTAAGCTGCTGATTTTGCTTATAATTTGCATAATGATATACATAACCTTTATATCTCCCGAAAGCGGTCTGGTAACTATTATTGCCTTAATGCCGTTTTTACCGGAAAATATTTTAAGGATATCTGTATGGATCGTTGCATTGGCTTATTTTGTGAAGGTGTTGAGGGGAAAAAGAACCTTTAAGCTTGAGTTGACCGATTATGCAGTGCTTACTTTGTGTGTAATAATACTTCTTTCGGCTACCGTGTCTATTGCCCCGGAAATAAGCCGTAATTATTCCTTTTTAACCCTTACCTATATGGGTGTTTATTTTCTTGTGGTAAACAGTGTTAAAACAAGGCCGTGGGTTAAAAGATTTGTTGGTGCAGCGATCTTTTCACTTGTAATGTGTGTGCTGATAGGAACCATTCAGAAATTTGTATCTGCATCAGGTCTGATTTTTATTGAGGATATCATTATAGACGGCAGAGTATCTGCGGTTTTCTCCATGCCTATAGTGTTTGCGCAGTTTATAATGCTGTTTGTGTTCTATCTGTTTGCATACAATATCAGTACAAGCTCAGGTATTATAAGACGGTTTTTTGCATTCGTTCTTTCGTGTATATCGGTTGTTTGCCTTTTTGTTACGCATACTCCGGTTGCTTTTTGCTGTTTTGTTGCGGCATTGTTTATTTTCTATATTTTCTATTCAAAGAAAACCTTGATATTTACGGTAATCTTTGTTGCTGTTATACCCTTTTCAAGATATGTAATGCCCGGCAATGTAATTAAGTATTTTACGGAATATTTTGCAGTTACCAAGCAGAGTCTTATAGATCGTATTCATGTGTGGAGAATTTCACTGAACATGGTTATAGAAAGGCTTATAGGCGGAAGCGGAAGCGGCACCTATGAATATCTGTACAGTCAATATGCGTTGAGTAAAGGAGAAACAATAACAGAATCTTATAACACCTATCTGCAAACAACGGTTGAATTGGGGCTTATAGGGCTGATAGTGTTTGTAATGGTTATATACCTGTTTTTTAAATGCAATCTGAGTTTGTTTGCAAAACAGGGGGCAGGTTCCAAAAATATATACTCTATTGCAGGATTTTCGGGAATAACCGGAATACTTTTACTTGCCAATTTTGAGAATCTGTGGCAGGATACCCGTTTTATACTTGCCTTTTGGATCGCATTTGGCTTATGTATGGCAATAAAACGGCACCGTATGCTTATGCAAAAGGGATACGATGAATATCTTTTAAAGAATATTTGATGTGAAAGGAGAAGTCTTTTGGCATGGCTAAAATAAAAGAAAAAAGAAAAAAATTCAATTTTATAGATGCAATACTTTTAATGGTGATCCTTGTTCTTGTTGCCGCCTTTTCGTACATTGGTTTTAAGGCATACGATAATTATTTTCAAAAGCAAGCTTCGGGTATACCCATAAAATATCAGATATTGGTTGAGGGTGTAAGTAACGATATCAAGTATTCGGTAAACAAAGGGGATGCGGTTATCGAAACGGCAACTCTTACTTCCATAGGTAAGGTTCTTGAATATTCCATTACCCCGTCTAAATTTATGGGTGTTGATGAGAACGGAAATGTTGTTGTTAACGACCATCCCTCTGAAAGTGATATTCTTATAACTGTTGAAGTAAATGCAACGGGAATAGGAGGAACATACGATATAAACGGTTACAGCATAACAGCAGGTAAGGACCTTAATTTCAGAATACCCGGTTTAAGGATGCAGGGAAAATGCATTGCGGTGGAGGAATCTGATGAATAATGTAAAAAAAAGATTCAATATAATTGATTTCGTAGTAATAATCGTTGTTATCGGATGTATTGCCGGGGTTGCGGTAAGGTATAATTTTGTAAACCGAATCATAGCTCTTGACGAAAGTGAAAGCGTAACCGTGTTTTTTATGGCAAAGGAGCTTTCACCTGAGCTTGCGGCAACCGTAAATAAGAAGAGCGAATTTTACTGTGATGCTACAAACAACTATCTCGGTAATCCGGAGACGGTAGCTGTTATCAACAGTAAATTTGTCTATTCGGATAATGAAGGCAGGCCTCAAAGCGGTATAAATGAACTCAAAAAGGATCTGCGTATGAGTTTTGATGTTATGGGAGTTAAGGGTGAAAACGGTTTTCTTTTAAACGGTACTCAGCTTTTGATCCCCGGCGGTGAAATGGTTATTAAGAGCAATAGCACTCAACTTTCGGTTATAATTACCGAAATAAGGTAGTTTTTTTAAAAATTATTATTATATTTCAGCAAAAATCAATAAAGCTATTGATTTTCTGAAACAGATTTGTTATAATATATTTCGTAAATTTCGATTTATAAAAATTTATATACAATAGGAGAGCATCAAATGGTTAATCGCGATGTTACAATACAGAATAGTGTAGGCTTGCATGCAAGACCTGCTACCTTCTTCATTCAGAAGGCTAATCAGTACAAGAGCACAATTTGGGTTGAAAAGGATGAACGCCGCGTAAATGCAAAGAGCCTTTTGGGAGTTCTTTCGCTCGGTATTACCAAGGACATGACTGTTACTCTTATCGCAGACGGTGCAGACGAAGAGGAAGCTATCAACGGCTTGGCTGATCTTATCAACAGCGGTTTGGAGTCTGTTCTCTGATCAAAGTGTTATATTTTCAAAATGGGCAGAGCTAACATTGGATAGTTCTGCTCATTTTTAATAACAGACATACTAATTTTAAATAGCTGACAGAAATAATTCGCGATACTTCTCTTGAGAATAATCAAATAATCTCCATTACAGAAGGGCGGTGAAAAAATGGCAACATTATCGGAATTAAGGCAAAGGGCAAACGAGCTGCCCATGTCACCCGGTGTTTATCTGATGAAGGATAAGCAGGATAAAATAATATATGTGGGAAAGTCTAAGGCTCTTAAAAACCGTGTTTCTCAATATTTTAAAGAATCGGGACACAGCGATTTTAAAACGCGTAAAATGGTTTCAAATGTTGATCGGTTTGATTATATGCTTACCCATACCGAAATTGAAGCTCTTTCTCTTGAAAACCGCCTTATAAAGCTTCATAAGCCAAAATATAACATTCTTCTAAAGGATGACAAAAGCTATCCGTATATCAAGGTTACAACAGGTGATGAGTATCCCAGAATACAGTTTGTGCGCAAGCGTTCCTCAGATAAAGCAAGGTATTTCGGCCCCTATTCAGGAGCTTCTACAGCCTATTCCATAATCAGAACCGCACAGCGTTCCTTTGGAATTCCAAGATGTTCAAAGGTTTTTCCGCGTGACATAGGAAAAACAAGGCCCTGCCTATACTATCAGTTAGGCCAATGTCAGGGAGTTTGTACAGGGAAGGTTGATAAGGAGCATTACCACGAAAGTGTCAAGGATATGCTTTCATTTTTCGGCGGCTCTTTTTCTGCCGTTAAAGAATCACTTACCGAAAAAATGAACTATGCTTCCGAAAATCTTCTTTTTGAAATGGCAGCACAGTACCGTGATTCCATCAAGGAGCTTGATACCCTTTGGCAAAAGCAAAAGGTAGTAGGTGCTCCCGATGCGGAATATGATATCATTTCACTTTACAGTGACGATCTTTCTTCCTGTCTTGCGATTTTTTATGTCAGAGACGGTTGTGTTATAGACAGTGAAAAGTTTGTATTTGGAGCAGATCAGATAATAAATGATGAAACCGTGGTGGGTTTTCTCTGTGATCTGTATACAAAAAGAGAATATATTGCAAAAAATATCCTTATAGGTTTTGAAATTAACGAGGAAAGCCGTGAACTTTTATCTGAATTTCTTAACGAAAAATCTGATCATAAAGTATATATAAAATTTCCCGAAAGAGGGGATCTGAGATCTCTTTGCAATATGGTATACGATAATGCAAGGCAGTATGCAGGGCAGTATAAAGCGGATACCGAAAGGGATAATAAAACCTTAATAAAATTAGCATCACTGCTATGTATGGAAGTAGTTCCGGAGCATATAGAAGCTTATGATATATCAAATTTCGGCAATGATAATATAACAGGCGGTATGATAAGTGTAAGAAATGCGCGTTTTTGCCGTAAGGATTACCGAACCTATAAAATAAGGGGTACAAATGATGCTCAGGATGATTATGCATCTATGCGTGAAACCATAGAGAGAAGGCTTTCTCATACAGAAAATCCTTACCCCGATCTTATATTGCTGGACGGCGGAAAAGGTCATGTTTCAACGATCAAAGAGCTTTTGGCGGAGCTTAATATTGATATTCCCGTATTTGGAATGGTTAAGGATTCTTTCCATAAAACAAGAGCGTTAACCACCGAATCGGAAGAGATCAGCATTGCAAGGGAACAGGCGGTTTTTCAGCTTGTTTATAAGATACAGGAAGAGGTTCACCGATTTACGGTAAATGCAATGTCGGGTGCAAAATCAAAATCACTTACCCATTCATCCCTTGAAAAAATCGAGGGAATAGGGCCTAAAAAGGCAAAGCTGTTACTTGCGCATTTTAAAAGTATTTCAAAGATCAAAGAAGCAAGTACGGATGAGTTGGCAGCGGTGAAGGGGATAAGCCCTGCCAATGCAGAAGCGATTTACAGTTATTATCAAAAGAAAGACGAGGAATAGAATTATGATGAGGATCATTACAGGCAGCGCAAGAGGAACCAGGCTTATGACTCTTGAAGGCGATAATACAAGACCTACCTCAGAAAGAGTAAAGGAATCTGTTTTCAGTATGCTCCAGTTTGATATTGAGGGCAGAAGAGTGCTTGATCTTTTTGGCGGTTCGGGACAGCTGGGACTTGAGGCGCTCAGCCGTGGTGCCGCACAGGCAACCATAGTTGATTCTAATCCTGATGCAGTCAAAATCATAAAAGCCAATGCACAAAAAACAAAGCTTTACGATAAATGTGTTATTCTTACCAAGGACTATAAGGCATTTTTAAAGGGTTCAAAGGAAAAGTTTGATATAATATTCCTTGATCCTCCTTATGATACAAATATGCTTTCAGAAGCATTAAGAATAATACTTGAACAGAAAATGCTTAATTATAACGGATTTATCGTTCTTGAAAGTGATAAGGACGATATACCCGAATACGGTAATTTAACCCTTCACCGTCATTCCAAGCAGGGAAGAGCATATATTACGCTTTTGATAAATGAGGTGGAAGAAAATGAGTAAAAATTATCCTACACCCCATATAAATGCCATCCCTTCGGATTTTGCAAATACTGTACTCATGCCCGGAGATCCCAAGCGTGCGGAATTTATTGCAAAAGAATTTATGAGTAATTCTGTTCTTGTGAATGATGTTCGCGGAATTCAGGGTTATACGGGTGAGTATAACGGAAAACGGGTTTCTGTTATGGCAAGCGGAATGGGTATGCCCTCCATAGGTATTTACAGCTATGAGCTTTTTAACTTTTTCGGAGTTGAAAACATTATCCGTGTAGGCTCTGCCGGGGCAATGCAGGATAATATGAAACTGGGAGATCTTGTATTCGGCATGGGCGCCTCAACCGATTCAAATTATATAAAATCCCTGGATCTTCCCGGCAGCTATGCTCCCATAGCCAGCTATTCTCTTTTAAAAAAGGCGGTTGATACAGCAGAGGCTAAGGGATTTTGTTACCATGCAGGCCAGATAGTTTCCACCGATGTTTTCTATAGCAGGGCAGATGTGAATACGCGCTGGGCGGAAATGGGGGTTTTGGCAGT
This sequence comes from Clostridia bacterium, assembly GCA_017547545.1. Taxonomy (GTDB): domain Bacteria; phylum Bacillota; class Clostridia; order Oscillospirales; family CAG-272; genus RGIG7300. Next base: position 7,318 of record JAFYPJ010000129.1, read on the forward strand.
TGAAATGGAAGCAGCGGCTCTTTATGCCAACGCGGCAAAGGCGGGGAAAAAGGCTCTTGCCGTACTTACCGTATCCGACCATGTGTTCACAGGAGAATCTATGAGCGCCGAACAGCGCCAAACATCCTTTGCGGATATGATAACTCTTGCGCTTGAAATTGCATAATCAATAAAAATGCACTCATAATTGAGTGCATTTTTTTAGTATATCTGTAAATTTATCTGCCTCCTCCATGCTGTTAAAACCTCCGAGAGATATTCTGAGTGCGCCGGATTTTCCTGTTTTAAGAAGGGAATGAGCCAAGGGTGAACAATGGAATCCTGCTCTTACGCATACTCCTTCTCTGTCAAGCTCATCGGCAAGCTGTACCGATGTCATGCTGTTAAAATTGAATAACAGAATATTTCCTTTTGTAAATTCGGGACAATAGAGTTTTAATCCCTTAAAATTTCTCAGGTTTTCCCTCAATCTTGCATATATCATATTCTCATGTTCCCGTATGTTGTCTATCCCTATCGAATTAACGGTTTTAATACCTGCAAGCAAGCCTGCTATGGCAGGGGTTGGCAATGTTCCTGTTTCCAGTCTTTCGGGAAGGGTTGGCGGCATAAAGCTTTCAAGCGAATTAACACCGTTTCCGCCCTCGGTAAGGCATTTGATTCTTTTGGCCTTTTCGCCCCTGAACTTTGAAGAAAACAGAACTGCACCGCACCCCTGTATACCGTAAAGACCTTTGTGACCGGGAATACATAGTGCATCAATATTTGCTTCTTTCATATCAATCGGATAAATACCCGCACTTTGGGCAGCATCCACTATAAAATATATACCTTTTTTCTTTGCCAGATCTCCAATAGAGGAAATTGGATTTCTCAAAGGACAAATATTTGAGGCATGGTTACAGATTATCACTCTTGTGTTGGGTTTTATCTTTTGGGATATCTCTGTAATTATCTTATCTCTTGTTTGATATGAGTTGAATATATCATATTTGCATCCCGTTGCAATTACGGTTCGGTAAACAGAATTATGCTCAATATTTGAAATGATAACATGGTCATTTTCCGAAAGAAGTCCTTTTATTGCCATGTTCAGTGCATAGGTGGTATTAAGAGTAAACACAATGTTTTCAGGCTCACTTAAATTGAAGCATTCAGCCAATTCGATTCGGCAATCGTAAACGGCTTTAGCTGCGGCAAAGGAAAGAAAGTGACCGCTTCTTCCGGGATTTCCGCAGTATTCCTCCATGCATTTTCTAACCCCTCTGAATACCGTTTCGGGTTTCGGAAAGGTGGTGGCGGCATTGTCAAAATATATAAGCTTACTCATACTATCCCCCCGAAATTTCACCTATGGGTATACTTCGGTCAATAAGAATAGCTTTTGCCCGTGCTATTTGTTTGCATTCGGTTTCAATACCGTTTGTACATCCTTTTTTTGTTACGGAAGGATCAAGGGTAATTACCCTTGAATAGATCCCGTTACTTTTAAGAAGCTCACTTGCTCTCATGGCATAGGTCAAAGAGGGCAGAGCAAGAGCGCACATATTATTTCTTTTTCCCATATATTAAACCTCCCTTACTGCATTTTATGCAAATATAAGGGAGGTTGTTATATTAAAGAATGAGGTCTTCGGGAGAAACCTGAAGAACACGGGGAGCTTCGGGGCTGCGTTTTAAGGGATCGTATAAAAACTTTTTGCATTTGTATCCACTGCTAACCACACCCTTGACGGAACAAAGCATTTTTTCTTTATCATTCATACATTCTGCAAGTTCACAGTACGCACATACCTTGGTTATTTCGTAATTTTTCTTTTGGGACATCTTTTCACATCCTTTTCATTATTGAGTTAAGTATAACCTAAAATAATAAATTTTTCAATAGATTTTGAAAAATAACATGATTAAAAATGCGCAAACACCTTGAAAAAGCTTAGCAAAGAAAAATTTTTTCAAGGAAAGCCTTCCTTTTGTACAGCTGTATATCTGTAAATGAACAGATATCCCCGAAAATGAAAGTGCAAATGCCGTAAGAGGAAGGGCAAAAAGAGGGTAAAGTGAGGTTGTTTGCTGTATTCCGTTGGTTATTTCAAGAATTGTCATAATAACGGCAAATACGGTTTTTGAGGGGGAGAGCAGATAAAAGAGTCTTTTTAAAATTTCGCAAATGAAGCCGAAAATGATAACATAAGAGCAAACCGTTGCCATAGGGTATATTGAGTCTGTAACCGCTTTGGGGATAATTGCAGGAGAACAGCCCGAACGGAGAATCGGCTTCGGTTGCAGAGGCGGTATTTTTTTCGGTCTGAATAAAATTGCAAAGAATACAGATACAAAAAGTTGCACAAAAAACAGTATATAAGCGTTTTTCGTTCCTGCAAAAGCTTGGCAAACTCCCAAAATAAAACCTGCTCCCGTATTATTGCAAAAGCATAGGGCATGTTCCGCTTCTTTTTTTGTACAATTACCTTTTTCATATATGTTCATTATGGCTATACTGCCTTGGGGGTAACCTGAAATCACACCTATGATGTAAGGGAAAAGAAGATTGGGACTAAGATGGAATATACGGGTAAAGATTTTCCCGAAAAGTTTGGATAAACAGTTTTCAAAATTGCAGGCAAGCAAAAGATTTGTAGATATGCAAAAAGGAAAAAGAGAGGGTAAAATATTTGAAAAACACAAATGAATTCCCCTTTTCACACCGCTTGCCGCATCCTTTGAAAACAGAATCAGAAAAATAAAAAGAATAACTGCAATAAAGGGTATAACGGATATTTGTCTCTTTTCTTTGTAATTTATAAAAATCACCACGCATAAAATTAACTGATAGTATAC
>JAFYPJ010000005.1 GCA_017547545.1 Clostridia bacterium
CTCTGCAACCCGTGACAAGGTTATTAAAGAAAGTGAAATTTACACCTCTGATTATACTGATGAAGAGTTGATGTATTATCAGATGATGGGATATAATGTTCAGAACACATCATATTTTAACGGTGAGCAGATGCTTACATCCGCCCTTGACTATGTTACCCTTGATGTGATTTCGGCAATTTATTATACTACAGGTCACGGTGAAGCTGCTATGGGGCAGATGATAAGTAATTACCTGCAGACAGAGAATTATACAACCTATGAATTAAGCCTTATCACAACCCCCTCAATTCCTCAAAATGCAAGTGTTATTATTATAAATAACCCCGCAACGGATATTTCCGGATCTGAATTGCAGATTTTTAAGGATTATATTGATAACGGTGGAAATTTGATATTGATTTCGGATGATGCCTACGATTTTACACAGTATGATAACTTAAATTCACTTACACAGTATTACGCAATGAATGCACTTAAAGGAAGTGTTGTGGAAACAGACGGCGAGCATTATTTCCCTGAAGGAGACTTTATGCTTCCCGTAATCAATGCCGAAAATGAAATAACAGCCCCTGTTTATGCAAATTACAACAGTACTCCCCTTGTATTTAGTGGTACACAGTCTGCATTTACAATAAGTGATGAAACAAGAGAAGGATTAAGCATTACAAAGCTTATTACAACCTCTGAATCTGCATATACACAGGGTGTTTCAAACGGAGTTGACCAAGTACCTGTGTATTATGAAGGTGAATGTGTATTTGGAGCTATAGCCACAGTTGAAAACGGAGGAAACTTTGTTTGGTATTCAAGTGCGGATATAACCGATGACTCTATAAATTCTTATTATCAGGGAGGCGTACTTGTAACACTTCTTAGTGTGCAGAAGTTCTGTAATAAGGATTCCAGCGTCTCTCTTGCCGCAAAGCAGCTTTCTATTCCTCCCCTTACCGTAGATTCTAATTCCGCTAATTTCTGGGGAACTGTAATTATTGTTTTAATTCCTTTAACCTTTATAATTATCGGTTTGATAGTATGGGGTACAAGGAGAAGAAAGTAATGAATAAGTATATAAAAAACATTCTTATCGGTATAGTTTTGTTAGGCTTGCTTATCTGTATATTTTTAGCAGTAAAGGGCTGTGAAAATAATGGAGATGAACAGTCAGAAATACCGAATGATACAATGATAGATCTGTCCGGCTATGGTGCAGAGGATATCATAGAAATCAACTATACCAACCAATACGGCAGTTTTGCCTTTACTTCTGAGGGTGGTACTTGGAAATACAAAGACGATCCCGCATTACCTCTTGATCAGACCGCCTTTGCAAATATAATTACAACAGTAAGTACTATATCCGCTATGAGAGATATTACCGATGAAGTAAGCGATAACGCAAATTACGGACTTGACGAACCCAAGATCACTCTTGAAGTAACTTACAGCGATTCAAAAAAGCAAAGTTATATTGTAGGTGATTATAACACCAATATCAGCGGAAGCTATCTCAAAACAGGAGACAGGATGTATGTAAGCGCAACAAGTATCGGTACTGTTTTGGATGTTGCATTGTTTGAGCATATTAAAACAAGCGATATTGCGGTATTGTCTGCTGATACTGTTACAGCGGTTGTGATTAACGGTGTTGAGTATAGTGAAGAACAGTTTTTAGAGAGCTTTATGGAAAAATATTCACTTGTATACACCGTTGATGTAGAGGATTATAAAAACGAGGAAAAATACGGCTTTGATTCAAGCGAAAATACGGTTACCGTTAAATACAGTGTAAAAAGCTCCTCTGTGCTTGATGACGGAAGTGTTGTGGAATCTGTAAATGATCATGAATATACCCTTCGTTTTGTAATTTGTGACGATATACAGTACCTTATGTTACCCGATGATGTGGTTATATATACCGCAAACGGACTTGATTCTCTTTTAAATATCGAATAACAAATGTATTAAGGAAGCATTCTTTTGAAATGAATGCTTCCTTAATCTTTTTGTTTGAAAATATATTGACATATTGTGAATTCGGTGATATAATACAATCAAATAAAGGCAATGACGAAGACGGCAGGGTTAATTTAGTTTCAGAGAGCCGATGTTTGGTGCAAATCGGTACAAGGTTTTCCCATATTGCTTATCACTTCCGAGCTTGAGTTGCGAAATAACAGTAGTTTCTCACGATCATACCGCGTTAAGGTATAGGGATTGTTGGATCCCCTAAGTGGCAGTTTAACTGCAATTTGAGTGGTACCGCGAGTGGAATATATACACCCGTCTCAAAGCAATGCTTTGGGGCTTTTTGTTTTAGCCTCAAAAATAGTTTAATTTTGGAGAAGAAATCATGTTGACCTTAGACAAAATTTTTAATGCGCAGATGGTATTGCGCGATATTGTAAGACCTACAAATGTTGTACGCGCTCACGGAATTGCAGAGCATTGCAAACTTTATCTCAAACCGGAATGCTTGCAGAATACAGGTTCATTTAAGGTGAGGGGCTCTGCATATAAAATAGCTATGCTTTCCGAGGAGGAAAAGAAAAAGGGTGTTGTTGCCTGTTCTGCTGGTAACCATGCGCAGGGTGTTGCATTGGCGGCAACAAAAAATGGGATAAAATCTGTTATCTGCCTGCCGGACAGCGCTCCTATCTCCAAGGTGGAAGCAACTAAGGGCTTTGGTGCCGAGGTTTGCCTTGTTAACGGATGCTATGATGATGCATACAATAAAGCACTTGAGCTTCGTGACAGTGAGGGATATACCTTTGTCCATCCCTTTGACGATGAAAATGTTATAGCAGGTCAGGGAACCATAGCTCTTGAAATAATGAACGAGCTTGACGATATTGATGCAGTTATCTGTGCTATCGGTGGCGGTGGACTTATTTCGGGTATTGCATATACAATTAAACAGATCCGTCCCTCCATTAAGGTATACGGTGTTCAGGTTGCCGGTGCTCCCAGCATGTATAATTCAGTAAAAGCTGGTGAGATCCGGTGTCTTGACAGCGTTTCCACCATTGCCGACGGTATTGCGGTTAAAAAGCCGGGAGAAAACACATTTAATCTTGTTCGTGAATATGTTGACGATATTGCAACAGTAACCGATGATGAGGTATGCTCCGCAATTCTTGCTCTTATCGAAAAGCAGAAGATGGTGGCAGAGGGTGCAGGTGCGGCAGCAGTTGCGGCAGCAATGTTTGAAAAGTTCCCCATAAATGGCAAAAAGGTTGTTTGTGTTGTTTCGGGCGGTAATATTGATGTTACAAGTCTTTCCCGTGTTATCGACCGCGGTCTTATGAAGGCAGGCCGTTCAAGCCGTCTTATCATCGAGCTTATCGATAAGCCCGGTCAGCTTGTTGATGTTTCCCGTATTATTGCAGAATGCGGCGGTAATGTTACCGGAGTTCTCCATGAAAGAGGGGAAACTACCAGTATTAACGGCTGTTATCTCAGAATCGAAATGGAAACAAGAGACCATAAGCATGTTGAGGATATTACAAAAGCATTGCGTGATGCAGGCTTTAAAATAGTTGAAGGAGTATAATTATGAGCGAAAAAATTTATACAAAGAATGCCCCTGAGGCAATAGGTCCCTATTCTCAGGCTGTAAAGGCAGGTAACCTTGTTTTTACCTCAGGTCAGATTGCAATCAATCCCGAAAGCGGTAATGTTGAAGCGCTTACCATCGAAGAACAAACTGAGCAGGTTTGCAAGAATCTCTGCGTGGTGCTTGAAGCGGCAGGTACCTCTATAGAAAAAGCGGTAAAAACCGTATGTTTCCTTGCAAATATGGAGGATTTTGCGGCATTTAATGGTGTTTACGGTAAATACTTTACCTCAAAGCCTGCCCGTTCCTGCGTTGCAGCAAAGGCTCTTCCCAAGGGAGTTTTGGTAGAGGTTGAGGTTATCGCGGAATTATAATTTGATTTTATAATTTAAAAAGTGCAACGTTAAAATTTATTTACTGTATTTATAATAATTGTGAGGAAAATTGTAAATATGTTTAAACGGACAGTTCCTTTGATACTTGTTACAATGGTTTTGTTGAATTTGGTATCAACAATGAATCTCGGTGTATCTGCCGAATATCGTAGCGGAAGCTGCGGTGATAATCTTACATGGGATCTTGATACATCAACCGGTGTGCTTAATATTACAGGTTATGGTTCCATGGAAAATTACGGTTGGACTTCATATATGCCGTGGTATGCTTTCCGTAGCTATATCAAAACAGTTAATATAGAAGATTCTGTTACAAGCATAGGTAATTGGGCTTTTTATCAATGTTACAGTATTGAAAATATAAGTTTTCCCGATTCTCTTACATATATAGGAGAGGATGCTTTTGCATACTGTTCTTCACTTAAAGCAATTAATATCCCCGAATCGGTTAAAACTATAGGGGATAACGCTTTCAGTGGATGCAGTTGTCTTTCAAAAATCACTCTCCCGGATTCGCCTGTTAATATCGGAGATTATGTTTTTGGCGAAACATCCTATTTTAATAACAAAAGTAACCGAAGTAACGGTGTTTTATATATCGGTAAGCATTTGATAGATGCTGATAATTCGACAGTTGATTGTTATGTAAAAGAAGGAACATTAACTATTGTTTATGGTGCATTTAGTAATTGTACTTCTCTTGTAAGTGTAAATATTCCCGATTCTGTATTATTGATAGGCAGTAATGCTTTTCGTAATTGCAAATCACTCAAAAGTGCTTCAATCGGTAATTCTGTTACATCTTTAGGTTCTGTATTTTATGGGTGTACTGCTCTTACAGATGTTACTATCGGTAATAGTGTTCAAACAATCAGCGGCACATTTGCAGGTTGTAGTTCTCTTGCAAGTATAGTTATTCCTGATTGTGTTACAACAATCGGATGGAGTACTTTTGAAAATTGCACAGCTTTAAGAAGTGTAACTATTCCGGATTCTGTAACCTGGATAGGAAACTTAGCATTTCATTTTTATGCAAACAGTGCGTATTATAAGCTGACCATGGTTACAATCAGATGTTATAAGGATTCTTATGCATATACTTATGCAAGCAATAACGGTTTCAAGTGTGAAATAATGTGCAAACAGCACTCATTTACTGATTATATACCGGACAATAATCCGGGTTGCGAAACTGATGAAACCATAACAGCAATTTGTAATAACGGTTGCGATACAAAGGATGTTTTAATAATAGAAAATACAAAACTCGGACATAGTTTTATAAATTATGTGAGTGACAATAATGCTACCTGTACCGATAACGGAACAAAAACCGCAAAATGTGAGAGATGCTATAAAACCGATACAGTAACAGACACGGATTCAATGCTTGGTCATACATTCACATATTATGTTAGTGACGAAAATGCTACCTGTACAGAAGCAGGCACCAAAACGGCAAAGTGTGACAGATGTGATGTTACCGATAAAAAGGAAGAAGGCGCAAAGGGACATATTGCCGGAGAATGGGAAACAGCTATAGAAGCTACCAAAGATTCGCAAGGAGAAAAGGTTAAAAAGTGTATCAATTGCAGTGTGATTCTTGAAACTGAAATAATTGAAAAACTTTTTGAATTTCCTGATGTTCCAAGGCAAGGACAATGGTATTCACAGGGAGTATATTACTGTGTTTCAAATGGATATATTACAGGTACGGATAAAGGTACATTTAACCCCAATGATAAGCTTACCCGTGAACAGTTTGTTGTGATTCTTGCCAGGGTTGCAAATGCTGAGCTTGAAAAATACACAATATCCAAGTTTACTGATGTAAAAAACGGAGATTGGTATGCTGCTTCCGTAATCTGGGCAAACGAAGAAGGTTATGTTTACGGTGTAGGTGACGGCTCAAAATTCGGTGTTGGTCAGAACATGACGCGCGAACAGCTTGCAGCAATATTCTTCAGATATGCCGAAAAGAACGGAGAGGACATTTTGAGTAAGAGCAATGTTGAAGAATATGATGATGCAGAGCTTGTGTCTTCATGGTCCGCGGACGCCTGTGCATGGGCTATTGATGCAGGGCTTTTGGGTTCTACAGAAACATCAAAAAAACTACTTGCCCCCCGTATGCCGGTAACAAGAGCTCAGGCGGCAAAGATTTTTATGAGCTATGATGCTTTTAGAGGATAATATAAAAAATGGGTTTTGCATGAAGCAAAGCCCATTTATTTTGTATATGAAATTATTAACGAAATTGCACTTTCACTTTTAACAGTATATTCCTTTAAACCTTCGGGGATATAGAAGCTGTCACCTTTTGCTATTTTTTCGTCATTTATATATCCTTCACCGTCAAGGCAGAGGATATGGCGGAATTTATCGTTTTCAAATGATTTTTCTCCTGTAAAATCATACTTATCCACAGTAAAGAATTTACAGTTAGCAAGATTGTATTCGCTTATTTTACCTAATGAATATCTTTCTCTATGTATATCTTCCTCTGTGATGTTTTTAATTGTATCAAGTGACTCAGTAACATGAAGCTCTCGCAGAGAACCGTCTGCCTGAGGGCGGTTGTAGTCATACAAACGGTATGTTATATCGCTGTTCTCCTGTATTTCCGCAATAACTATTCCTTTACATATTGCGTGGGTAAGACCGCTTGGAATAAAGTAAACCTCACCCGCCTTGACATTTATATAATTCATATGCTCTTCCAGAGTGCCGCTTTCTATTGCATTTTTAATAAGATCTCTGTTATAGCTCTTATTAAGACCGTATACAAGTTGAGCGTTCTCCTGTGCTTCAACGATATACCACATTTCTGTTTTTTGGGGGTGAACCTGAACGGATAAGGAATCGTTTGCATCAAGGAATTTTACAAGTAAGGGATAATCTGCAGGATTACCCAAATATTCTTTTAAAGTCATTCCTTTATATATTCCGTTTGAAATTACAGAATTTTCTTTTTCTCTTACAGAAAGCTCCCATGTTTCTCCAAGATCGTTTCCGTCAAAATCCTTGCCGTATTTGTTTTTTAAGGTTGTTCCACCCCAAACAACACCTTTTTTATAGGGGGTTAATTTTAAAGGATAAGCATTCATTTATAAAAATTTCCTTTCACGATTCTGTATAAAATTATTATAACAGAAAACAATAATAATGTAAATATCAAAAAGGAGATTTGTAAAATGGCAAAGAAAAACAATGCAAAAAACGCAAACAACAATAATAATATGAACAATAATACAAATAACAATTCAAATAACAATTCAAATAACAATTCAAATAATTCACAGAGCTGTAATAACACAGCCGATTCTAAAAAGCAGAATAATAATTGCAAGTAAAATTTTAAAAAGCTCCGAAAATCGGAGCTTTTTTTCATGCTATTACATATATTATAAATAAAGGAGTGATTAAATGGCAAATACAGAAACAGGATATTTAACCGTAGCAGTTTCAGGTGCAAAGGGCTCTTTTCCGATCGAAGGAGCGCAGGTAAGGGTATATTCAACAGAAAATGATGATATTACTCTTTTAAAAACTCTTATTACAGACCGTTCCGGAAAAACCGAAACCGTAGCACTTCCCGCACCGCCTTTTTCGGCATCGCAAAGACCTGATAGCGGTATAATACCCTATACTCAGTATATCATCGAAACAGATTACCCCGGATATTACAGAGTACAAAATATAAATGCTCCGATATATTCGGGAGTAACATCAATTCAGAATGTTGCTCTTGTACCGATATCCAAAGCGGATGATATACCCTATGACGATATAAGATTTAACGAAAGCATGGCGCCCAATCTTTAAGGAGGAATTATGGCAGAACTACCGTTTATACCTGAAACTATAACCGTTCATCTGGGTTCGCCCTTGTCTGATGCACCTAATGTCAGCGTACCCTTTGCAGATTATATAAAAAATGTTGCTTCAAGTGAAATATACCCCACATGGAACGAAAATGCAATAAGGGCAAATATATATGCACAAATATCTTATGCATTGAATAGGGTATATACAGAATACTACAGAAGTCAGAATTATGATTTTGATATAACCAATGATACATCGATAGATCAGTCTTACCGCGAGGGCAGAGATATATTTGAGAACATTTCCCGGATAGTTGATGAGATCTTTGATACCTATATAAGAAGAGAAGGAAATATAGAGCCGTTGTTTGCACAGTATTGTAACGGTACAACCACAATTTGTGACGGTCTTTCGCAATGGGGTAGTCAGGAATTGGCGGAATCACAGGAGCTTACTCCCTTTGAAATACTTCAGCGCTATTACGGCAATGATATTGAGCTTGTGTCAAACACACCGGTGGAAGGTATTAATATATCGGTACCGCTTAGACCTTTGCAGTTAGGTTCATCGGGTAACGATGTAAAACAGATACAAATACGGCTGAACCGTATTTCAACAAATTATCCCGCTATTCCTAAAATTCCGCAAGCTAACGGCTTTTTCGGTCAAAGCACAGATGCGGCTGTAAGAAAATTTCAGGAGATATTTAATCTTACCCCGGATGGAAGGGTAGGAAAAGCAACATGGTATAAGATACAGTTTATATATAACGGTATCAAGCAGATAAATTCCCTTGAATCGGAAGGATTAACACTTTCCGAGGTTTCAAAACAGTTTCCTCAAGTGCTGGGAGAGGGTTCAAGCGGTGATTTTGTAAGGATTATTCAATTATTGCTTGATTTTGTATCTGTTTATGAAGAAAGTGTTCCTCTTATTGCAGTTAACGGCTATTACGGATCCGAAACCGCAGAAGCGGTAAGGGCATTTCAGCGAACCTACGGACTGACTCCGGACGGGATTATGGGAGAACAGACATATTCTGTTCTCTATGATGTATACCAAGGTATAATTTCATCAATCCCGCCAGAAACGATTTCTGAAACAGCAGAGCCTTATCCCGGAGTTGAGCTTCAGTTGGGCGATGAAGGTGAAAGTGTAAGAATTATACAGGAGTATTTGAATTTTCTTTCACAAACTTACCCGGAAATTCCTTATACCGAGCCAACGGGTGTGTTCGGACCGGATACATTAGCGGCTGTTGAGGTATTTCAGAATCTGTTTGGTATAACTCCAAGCGGAATAGTGGGTGTATTAACATGGACTCTGATTGCAGAGTTATATGCGGAAATAAAACTGGGGAATATTGTATCTGTAGGTCAGTTCCCTGGATTTGATATTAGTTGAGGTAATATATGTATAATATTGATGATAAAAATGCTGCGGTATTTGAAGTTCAAAGATATTTGCGTGAAATAAGCCGTGTACATAATGAAATACCCTGTGTTACACCGGACGGCATATATGATAATAAAACAAAAGAATGTGTTAAAGCATTTCAAGCTCAAAATGGCTTGGAGGCAACAGGAATCGTAGATAACAAAACATTTGATCTTCTGTATAAGGAATACCTGTCTGCCTTAGGTGTTGGGGAGGTGTGTTTATTCTTACTTCCGGATAAGCTTGAATCACAAAAAATACAAAACGGGGAAGTAAGCATAACAGTTTTAATAATTCAGGGGATACTTAATTCTCTTGGGATTATATATGACGATTTGGTATATCTTGAAACAGACGGCATTTACGGGGCAAAAACCGAGGATGCTGTAAAGCATATACAAGAAATCCATTCCTTGAAAACAGATGGGAAAATTACAAGAGATACTCTTAATGCGATAATATCCGACTATAATTACTTTAAAAATAAAGACACTTAATAATTTATTTACATATATCAGAATATTTGACCTTTGTTGACCTTGACTTTCTTTGACTTTTGTGTTATATTAAAGTCAAAGAAAGTCAAAGAGAGGTGAAATGCTATGTTGATGAGCGATATAATTGCCAATATGATAGAGGAAATGCTTCAGGAAAATAAGGGAAGTCTTGAGCTTAAACGAAATGATCTCGCAGGAAGAATAGGATGTGTACCAAGTCAGATAAATTATGTAATAACTTCGCGTTTCACCCCTGAAAAGGGGTATGTGATCGAAAGCAGACGCGGAGGCGGCGGATATGTAAAGATCACAAAGGTACAGATGACAAGAGATCAGTACCTCATGCATTTTTTACATGCCATAGGAGATAAACTTGATGCAAGAAGCGGTTATGCCTTTGTTTTGTCATTAAGCGATAAAGGTGCAATTACAAAAAGGGAAGAGAATATAATTCTTTCGGTATTAAAGTGCAGTATAAATGATTTTCACCGAGCTGATATGATGAAGCAGATAGTTCTTGCTCTTTTGAAAAAGGAGGTATAAAAATGAAGTGTAACAGATGTAATAAAAATGAAGCAACAGTTTTTTATAAGCAGAATATAAACGGTACGGTCAAGGAGTATGCTTTGTGCAGCGATTGTGCAAAGATGGAGGATTTGGAAATAACATTACCTTTTGCACATCTTAATCTTTTCGGTACAAAAAACTCTTATGTATTTGAAAAAAAGCGTTGCGATCTTTGCGGTGCCGCATTTGAAGATATCCGTAAAAGCGGGAAGGTTGGATGCGGAAAATGCTACAGCGTTTTTGAAAATGAGCTTAAACAAACCATAAACTCAATTCACGGTGCCAATGTTCATCAAAACAGAATATGTGCCGAGGAAAGAAAAAAGAATGATCAAATTGAGGCAATAAGAAAAGAGCTGAAAAGGGCAGTTGAAAATGAAGATTACGAACAGGCCGCTGTTTTAAGAGACAGGATCAAAGAAATGGAGGGGAATATATAATGTATAGAGATATAGATACGGTAATTTCCTCAAGAGTTCGTTTAGCAAGAAACCTGAAGGATTATCCTTATATGTCCCGTATTGATAAAAACGGAGCATTGGAGATAATTGAAAGAGTCAAAAATGCTTTAGGTGACGGTTATTCAATGGTTGATTATGAAAATGTAAGTGTTAACAAAGCACTCAGTCAAACAGAAAAGCATGAGATCAGCCGTGAATTTGCATTGGCAAAGCACCCCCATGCTCTATTTTCCAAGGATGATACCAAAATAATGGTATGTGAAGAGGATCATATAAGGCTTCAGGTAATAAAAAGAGGTTTTATGCTTGAGGAGTGTTATAAAGAGGCTCTTGAAAGTGACCTGCTTTTGCTTAACAAACTTAATATTGATTATAGCGATACCCTGGGTTATTTAACGCAGTGCCCCACAAACCTGGGAACAGCAATGAGAGTTTCTGTTATGATGTTTTTACCTGGTATATGTATAAGCGAAAAGCTGAAAACGATTGTTTCCCAGTTGGACAAGTTAGGGCTTACGATTCGCGGTATGTACGGTGAGGGAAGCGAATCGGGTGCATATATCTATCAGATCTCCAACAGGGAAACACTCGGTATAAGCGAAGAAAAGATAATAGCTAAGGTAAGCGATATTGTAACACAGATTACCGAAATAGAAAGAAAATCAAGAAACCAATTAAAAGAGAAAAATGCACTTGTTCTCGAAGATAAGATTTCAAGAGCAATGGGTACACTTAAATATGCAAAAATAATGTCAAGTGAAGAATTTGCGCGATTATACGCATTAGTTCGTCTTGGCACAGAAACGGATGAAGAAAAGTTGGATATACTCTTTTCGGATGTAATGCCGCATACCTTATGTGAGTATTGCAACAAAGCATTAAATGAGTATGAAAGGGATATCCAAAGAGCAAATTATATTAAAAATAACATCTGACGAAAGAGGGATGTAAATGTCAAACAGATTTACAAACGGTGCGCAGAACGCACTTAACAAAACACTTTTCTATGCAAGAGAAATGGGACACACATATATAGGTTCGGAACATCTTTTACTTGCGCTGACAAGTGAGATGCAAAGCGTTGCTTCAAAAATTTTGATAAATAACGGAATAGATTTCAACAAAGTAAAAGAAAAGATATCGGGAATGTCAGGCACCGGTACTCCGGGCAATGTAACACCTGCCGATATGACTCCGAGAACTAAACGCATAATAGAAAATTCATCATACATGGCTATGAAGTATTATCAGAATTATATCGGTACAGAACATCTGCTTATAGCATTGTTGAAAGAGGAAGAATCTGTTGCGGTACAGATTATTAAATCGTTAGAGGTTTCACCGGATACTGTTGAGGAACAAATAATTGCATTTCTCGACAGTGAAGATAATGGCAGTGTAAATACACCCGCAAGAGGAAAAAGCAGTTCTAAGGCGCCAAAAAGCGGCTCTGGTAAGCTCGAAAACTGTCAGAACCTTAAACAGTACGGTAGAAATTTGTGTGCAGAGGCAAAGGAAGGGAAGAGCGATCCGATTATCGGCAGGGATAATGAAACCGAAAGGGTAATTCAGATCCTTTCAAGAAGAACTAAAAACAATCCCTGTTTAATAGGAGAACCCGGTGTTGGAAAAACCGCGGTAGTAGAAGGCCTGGCGCAAAGAATCGCAGAGGGGAATGTTCCGGAAAATCTGATCGATAAGATAGTTGTAACTCTTGATCTTTCGGGTATGATAGCAGGAGCAAAATATCGCGGAGAATTTGAAGAACGCCTTAAAGGGGTTATGGCTGAGGTTCAGAAGAATAAGGATATTATACTTTTTATTGACGAAATTCATACAATTGTAGGAGCCGGTGCTGCAGAGGGCGCAGTTGATGCGGCTAATATCATAAAACCTGCTTTATCCCGCGGTGAAATGCAGCTTATCGGTGCCACAACTATTGAAGAATACAGAAAGTATATAGAAAAAGATTCTGCGCTTGAGCGCCGCTTTCAGCCTGTTAGCGTTGGTGAGCCTTCAGAGAATGAAGCTGTTGAGATATTAAAAGGCTTGAGGGATAAATATGAGGCACATCATAAGGTTAAGATAAGCGACGAGGCAATAGCGGCTGCCGTAAAGCTTTCCGTAAGATATATTGCAGACAGATATTTACCTGATAAAGCAATAGATCTTATAGATGAAGCTGCATCAAAGCTCCGAATATCCTTGATAACAGCACCCTCTGAATTAAAGGATATTGAAGCTGAGATCAAAAGGCTCACTATTGAAAAGGAAGCTGCAATAAAAGCTCAGGATTTTGAAAAAGCGGCTGTCTTGCGTGACAACGAGCATAAGCTGAAGGATGAATACGAGGAAAACAAAAAGCAATGGAAGGAACAAAATTCTCAAAAAAGCTTGTGTGTAAGCGAAGAAGATATAGCGGAAATCGTTTCAAAATGGACTAATATACCGGTAAAAAAACTTGCCGAAGAGGAAGCGGATAAGCTCAAAAGCCTTGACAAAATTCTTCATAAGCGTATAATAGGACAAGAGGAAGCAGTTTCTGCATTATCAAGGGCAATTAAAAGAAGCAGGGTAGGACTTAAAGATCCCAAACGACCTATGGGTTCATTTATATTCCTTGGCCCCACGGGTGTTGGAAAAACAGAGCTTACCAAGGCGTTGGCAGAGGTTCTTTTCGGAGATGAGATTTCAATGATAAGAATTGATATGTACGAATACATGGAAAAACACAGCGTATCCAAGCTTATAGGCTCTCCACCCGGATATGTTGGTTTTGATGAAGGCGGACAGTTAACCGAAAAGATTCGCCGTAAACCTTATTCTGTAGTTCTTTTTGATGAAATAGAGAAAGCCCATCCCGATGTTTTCAACATTCTTTTACAGATACTTGATGACGGTGTTTTGAGTGATTCTCAGGGCAGAAGGGTAGATTTTAAGAATACAATAATCATTATGACATCAAATGTAGGTGCATCAGCCATTACTTCCAAAAGCGGAGTTCTCGGTTTCGGCGACCGTGGGACAACCGGTGATGATACGCCAAATCAAAGGATCATGGAAAGCCTCAAGGCAACATTTCGTCCTGAATTTTTAAACCGTATTGATGAGATAATAGTGTTCAAAAAATTAACAGATGCCGAAATCAAAGAAATTTCCGCATTGATGCTTACCTCGCTTCAAAAGAGAATAGACAAGCTTGGTATAGATGTATCCTTTGATGAAAGCGTGCTTGAACTTATTGCCAAAAACGGCTTTGATCCCGTGTACGGTGCAAGACCGATAAGACGGGAAATACAGCGCAGCGTTGAGGATGAATTTTCCAATGCCATGCTTGAAGGCATTATTAAGGAAGGGGATTCCGTAATCGCTTTGGTGAAGGATGAACGGGTTATTTTTGAAAAAAGGACAGATGAAAAAATCGATTAAAGCAATATTTCTTTTTATTACTGTATTTGCATTATTACCTTTTGTACTATCATGCAAAGAAAAGCCGGATGTCAAAATAAAATGCTTTGAGTCAAACAGCGTTGTTATAACAAACAATAATACCGCTGTTGTTATAGATGCAAGCTGTTCTGATCTTGAAGACATTCAAAAATTTTTAGAATCTAATAATACCGAATTTATTTCGGCACTGATTATAAGTTGTTATACAGAGGATACATTGAATGCGGCTTCATCATTGAGTGTAAGTAATGATGCATTGAATATATATGTTCCGTCCCAAAGCTTTGAGGGTAGTGCCTATAACAACTTTATGGATGCCTGCGATGAGCTTTCGGTAGAACCCTGCAGCGTGGAAGGCTCTGTATCCTTTGGTGCAGCAGAGCTTTCGGTACGCGTATATGCTCCGTTGGAGGATATGTCAAAAAGCCTTATAACAAGGATTGTGTGTAATAAAGCATCTATGCTGTTCTGTTCGTTTGCAGATGATGAAAGGATTACAGAATTTGTTGAATATGACACTAACAACTATGACCTTATAAAATTACCCGTTAATTCAGATGACTTTGATTCTGTGGAAACTCTTATAGATACAGCGAAACCTGATATAGTTATAGCCGATCCTGCTTCCAAAAACAATACGGCTTTAAAAAGAGCCGAAGTATATGTTTCGGATAAAGCGTTGAGCTTTAAGTGTAATGGTAAAAAGATATCTAAAGAATGATTATAATAATAAAACTACCGTTTTCGGCAACGGTAGCTTTTCGACAGTCTTACAATAAAAAAATCCCCTTTCGGGGATTTTTTATTGTATAATTTATTTATCAGTTTAACTGGTTTTTTTCTTTTCTTTTAAGTATAAGGAAATATACGGTACTTGTTGTAATACCAACAATAGTTGATATCGGAACTGCCATGCCGATAAATGTGAGGTTACCGTCGGTCAAGGCTTTCATAATTATAGAAGCGGGCATTCGTATAAGCAATGCTGTTCCAACACCCTGGCACATAACAAAGAATGTTTTACCGCATCCGTTGAAGTAACCGATATAACTGAAAAGAATACATGTGAGGGTGGTATCAATTGCAAATCCGCGAAGATATTTTGCGGCTTCATTGATATATGCCTGCTCTTCTGAGAAAACAGAGGCGGGCAAGTAACCGTAGAAAAAGATAAATACCGATATCAGAATACCTATAGATGCACCGCCAAGCATTCCCGTAAGCATTGCTTTTTTTGCTCTGTGAGGTTTTTTTGCGCCTATATTTTGAGAAACAAATGCCGCCATACTCTGCATTAAAGAGCTTGGAATAAGCATAATAAACATAAGAACCTTTTGTGCAATTCCGTAGCCTGATCCTGCGGAAAGACCGATATCATTGATTATTGCGCAAATTACCAGGAAAGAAAGATTGCTTAATACATCCTGGGTTGCAATAGGCGCACCCATTCTTAAAACTTTAAGTGTGCGTTTTGAAAAGCGTATATCTTTAATACTGAAGGTGAAGGGAAGACCTATTTTTCTTATTATAAGTAATGATAGAATAACGCTGACTGCCTGAGCGCCAACTGTAGCTATTGCTGCTCCTGCCACACCCATATTATAAACTGAAACAAGAACAAGGTCTCCAACAATATTTACAATACATGCAATTCCAACGAATATAAGAGGAAGTCTTGAATTTCCCATTCCTCTGAAAATACCGCTTAATATGTTATATGCAAAGATGAATATAAGACCTGCACCGCAAATTCTTACATAGGTTACCGTGCCGTTAAATGCGGGAGCCCGCATCACTTTAGCAAGCATAGGTGCTGCTAAAACCACAAATACCGTAAGAATAACAGCAAGTGTGATGAACATTGCCAAAGCACCGCCTATTGTTTTACCAACCTTATCATTTCTTTTTTCACCGATATACTGACCTATAAGTACGGCCATACCCATTGTAAGGCCTGTTATAAGAAAGTTGAACAGGTTTATTATATTTGTTCCTGTAGCAACAGCCGAAATGGCTTCTGCATCCGAAAAACGGCCAACAATAAGCATATCAACTGCACCGTACATGGCTTGTAGAATAAGTGCACCGAGTACGGGGAGCATAAAGCCGATAAGCTTTTTTGGAATAGAACCCTCGGTAAAATCGTCTTTTCTTGAAACTGTTTCTTGCTTTTTCATTTTTACCTCATTTAATAGAGGTTAATCAAAAGATTAACCTCTTTAACTCAATATGACTGTTTAATTGTAATTATCAGTTGTTTTCAAGCGCCATAAACATATCAACTCTTGTTTTATGGCGGCCGCCTTCAAAGGGAGAATCAAGGAATTTGTCTACAATTTCAAGGGCAACTCCCTTACCTAATACTCTTGCGCCGAAGCAAAGAACATTTGCATCGTTGTGGCGGCGAGTCATTTCGGAAGAAAATGTATCGCAGCAAACAGCGGCGCGGATTCCCTTGTGCTTATTAGCTGCCATAGACATACCTATACCTGTACCGCAGATAAGTATACCAAGCTCACATTCACCCTTTTGTATGGCTTCGCAAACCTTGTGTGCATATTCGGGATAGTGAACCGAATCTGTTGAATGTGTACCGAAATCAATATATTTGATTCCTCTTTCTTCAAGATGCTTTAAAACATCAAGCTTCAGCTCATATGCTGCCTGATCGCAGGCAACAGCAATAATTCTCTCAGCCATTTTCTTTAATCCTTTCATTTCTTTCACGCTCCGCTTGAGATGCCCGTAAATAAATCGGTTGCAGAGTGGAGTCGGTGAATATATTTGTGTTTTTTTCGAAATTGTTTTTACCGCAAAGTGCAACACTTACGGCATTTTGCAAACGAAGTCTTACGGGAGTGTTTTCGATATTTTCAAGTTTAATGTTTTTTCTTGCAAGATCATATCCGTCACCCGTAAAATAAATAGGTTCGCTGTATTTTTTCAGTATTTCTTCAAGCTCACAGAGCGGAATCAGCATATCCTCGGTTACTCTTATGCCGTTTTTAAATATGGCAGTATACACCTGATTTCTTCTTGCATCCATAACGGGGCACACAATACCCGAAAATCCGCAAAGGTTACAAGCAAGTGCTTCAAGAGTTGAAATAGAAGCTATGGGCTTGTTTTTACCGAATGCCAAACCTTTAATAAGGGATACACCAATCCTTACACCCGTAAATGAGCCCGGACCGGCACTAACAGCAAAAAGATCTATATCGTCAACACTGCAAGAAGCAGCCTTTAAAGCATTTTCGGCTAAAGGTAAAAGAGTTTCGCTGTGGGTATGACCTGTGTTTTGGGTATATTCCGCAATTATCTTATCATCATCCAATAATGCGGCGCTTGCTGCAACAGCACTTGAATCAAATGCAAGGATCTTCATCTGCTAATTTCCTCTATGGTAATATTTCTGATATTTTCGTTGTCGGTTTTTGTTATAGTAACCTTGTAATAATTATCCGGAATAGAGCTTTCTATATTTTCACACCATTCGCATATCATGATGCAATCGGTATAATCGTAAAAACCGATCGAATAGAGATCGTCTTCATCGGCAATACGGTACATATCAAAATGACAAACTCTGAAGCTGTCACCGATATATTCGTTTACAATGGTATATGTTGGACTTGATACATATTCATCCGGTGTAAGACAAGAGCAAAGACCGCGGGTAAATGCGGTCTTTCCTGCTCCAAGATCTCCGTACATTGCTATAAAATCGTTGTTTTTTAAGTTTTTGGCAAATTCAAATGCGATTTTTTCGGTTTCGTCCGGTGAACATGATGTGTATATTTGTTTATTCATCAATATGCGTATTCAATATTCTTTTTTGCATCGGTAATGGTAACGGTATATGTTTTACCGCCTGAAGTAAGTGTGGCAACAGGACCGTCTATGGTGAAGCCTTTTGCCTGAAGTGCTTCAACATAATTTGAAGTATCGTTTGCAAAGTTGGTTCCGCACTCATAGGTTACGCTGAGAACACCGTCCTCATCTTCCCAGTCATAGATTACACAGTCTGTTTCAAAAGCAGGGAATACATCGGGAAGTGTGGGCTTATCTGTTTTGTAAATATCAATTGAAAGATAATAGATATCACCTGCATCTTCGGGATATATGTCAAGAAGAATATCTCCCTTGCCGTAATAACCAACCACCTTATCGCTCAGTATATAGCCTTCCTTTTCTACCTTTGCCAACCATGCATTGTAGTCAGCTTCTGTAGTGTCAAAGGTTAAAGACCAGAAATCACAGTTGGGATATCTTTCGTATGTTGCCTTATACATTTCTGTATACGCTTCAAATACGGGAACCTCATCCGGAACTTCATCAGGCCAAAGACCTTTATCGGTACCGCCGTCGCTTATGGTTATCATTTCGGGCATTGTTTCTTCGGGGATATAGTTGCCGTCTTCATCTGTTTCGTCAGAGTATGAAACAACTCCCTGAATACCTGTTTCGTCTTCAGCAGGATCTGCGTTAGGCTCAATTATTTCACCTTCGGGAAGGGTATCTTTGGCAGTTTCCTTAGGTGTTCCGTCTTTGTTGGTTTCGGTAGCTACCGTTTCTTTTGCGGTATCTGCATTTTTCTTTCCTTTGTCCTTATCTTTGCATGCTGTCATGGAAAGAATAAGGGCGATTGCGCAGATAACAAGTACAATTTTTTTCATTTCAAAATTCCTTTCATGTTAATCTTCGTAGTTTTCAATGATTTCGTATGCATAAAGCAGCTTTTCCTCACATTCTTCTTTTTGGGTATAAAGCTCTGCAAGTAAGATGTGATCGGTTGCCGCCTGTTCGATTTTTGCTTCTAACTCTTCTAAAGATTTTTCAAGCTCTTCGCTGTCTTTGAGCGCTTTTTCGTAAAGTCTTTTCTGCTTGCGCTGTTCAGACTGCTGCTTTTTGGCATTCAAATAGTCAACCTTGGCAGAGGTTAGTGCGCTTTCGGTAAAGGAGGTTGTGCCTTCTTTTTCAAATCGCTTTTTAAATGCCTCAAATTCTGTATAATTACCCTTGAAATCATATATTTTTCCCGGAGATTCAAGGTTAAAACATAGAATTCTTGTTGATAATTTCTTGATAAAATATCTGTCATGGGATACAGCAATAATAGTACCGTCAAACTGCAAAAGAGCTTCTTCTAAAGCCTCACGACTGCTTATATCAAGATGGTTGGTTGGCTCGTCAAGGATCAAAACATTCATTTTTGAAAGCATGAGCTTAGCCAGGGTAAGTCTTGCTTTTTCTCCTCCGCTTAAAACGGATACCGGTTTTATAACATCCTCTCCCTTAAAAAGAAAGAGTGCAAGAGCATTGCGTACCTCGGTTTGTGTAAGATCCGGATATGTATTCCAAAGCTCGTCCAATACGGTGTTTGAGTTATCAAGCTCCTGGTTTTCCTGATCGTAATAAGCATATACGGTGTTCATACCCCAATAAATGCTTCCGTTGTCCGAAGAAAGCTTTTTTGCAAGGATCTTTATTAAGGTTGATTTGCCGCATCCGTTAGGACCTGTGATAAAAAGGTGGTCACGGCGCATCACCGTAAAATCTGTGTTGTAAAAAAGTGTATTGGAACCGTATGCCTTGGAAAGTGCTTTTACACATAAAACCTCATTTGCGCCCTCACTTGATTTCTGAAAAGAAATTTTAACGCTGTCAAGAGGTGAGGCAGGTTTTTCAAGCTTTACCATTTTGTCAAGCTGCTTTTGGCGGCTTTCTGCAGCAATTATGTTCTTTTCACGATTCCAACGCTTCTGCTGTGCAATATACTCTTCGATACGCTTGATCTCTTTTTGCTGATTTTTATAGTGCTTTTCCTGAATTTCTCTGTCTTTTTTTTTCTTTTCGGTATATTGTGTGTAATTACCGCCGTATAACACAGCATGCTTGTTTTCAATGTCAAGAATGTGTGTTGTTATTCTGTCTAAAAAATATCTGTCGTGGGATATAACAAGAACGGTTTTAGGATATGAGATCAAAAAATCCTCAAGCCAGGAAAGTGCATCAATATCAAGATGATTTGTTGGCTCGTCAAGCATCAGAATGTCCGGCTCGGAAAGAAGTAATGCCGCCAATGCAACCCTTGTTTTTTGACCGCCGCTTAAATTCGATACTTTGAATTGGTGCATATCGGGGGGGAAACCAAGGCTTGTAAGCATACCGCCTGCGCGGCTTTTGTACTCATATCCGCCGTTTTTGGAAAACTGTTCCTCTGCATTAACATAAGCCTGTGCAAGGCAAGGATCACTCTCCATGCGACTTTTCAGGTCTTCAAGCTCTTGTTCTGCACGAATCAACGGGGAAAAGGCCTGAACCAACACTTCTTCATAAAGAGTGTTTTCTCCGGATACTGTTGCATTCTGAGATAATATTCCTATTTTCTTCTTTTTGTCTATATATATGTTTCCTTCGGTTGGAGTGTATTCGCCTGAAATCAACTTGAAAAGTGTAGATTTACCTGCACCGTTTACGCCAACTATACCAAGCTTGTCACCGTCATTCAAACTGAAAGAGATGTTTTCAAGAAGTACATCAACACCGAAAGCAAGACCTAACTTTTCAACCGATAAACAAATCATTGATTCCTCTTGCTATGATATTATAATAATACAAAATACATTATAACATTTTAAGCTTATAAAGTCAATAGTAAGTTACCAAAACCGAATGCTGTTAAGATGGTTAAATTATGTTTATTTTAAGTTTATTATTGAAATTACAATGAATGTATGGTAATATATTTTATATACAAATCAGGAGTAAAATTATGAAATTTGGATTGAAAAATAAAAAGTCTTTAACAATATGGCTTATTGGGATAATTGCGGCATCTATCGTTATTTATCTTGGTATCAGTAACATAAATATTGTTGGAAAAGGGATCGCATGGACATTTAATCTGCTGTTTCCGTTAATCCTCGGCTTTGTTTTTGCCCTTATATTTAATGTTCCGATGTGCTTTTTTGAAAAACATTTTTGGCCTAAATCAAAAAAGATTTTTGCAAATAAAATCAGGCGTCCGCTTTCACTTGTGCTTGCAATTGTGATTATATTCGGTGTACTTGCCGGTGTTATTGTTCTGATTATTCCTCAGCTTGTTCAAGCAATAAAGATCCTTGTTGATACAATCAAAGAAACGGTAAACGATCTTTCTGCTCTTGATAAAAAAACAATGCAGGAAAATGCCTTTTTGAATTTTCTTGTAAATTTAGATTGGAAAAGCCTGTTAGGTAAGCTTGAAGGGCTTATAACCGATATTGGTACCGATTTGATGAATGGTGCTTTAGGTACGGTTGGCAATGTTTTTGGCGGTATATTTGACTTTTTTGTTGCATTTGTATTTTCGGTGTATATTCTTCTTTCAAAGGAGAAGCTGAAAAAGCAGGCAAGCAGACTTATATTTGCATGGATCCCTGAAAATGTTGGGGACTGGATCGTTCATGCAAGCACCGTAGCTTCAAAAAATTTCCGCAACTTTGTGGCAGGGCAGACCATCGAGGCTTTGATTTTAGGAATTCTTTGTATGCTCGGTATGTTTTTGTTAAGGATACCCTATGCTCCCACAATCGGAGCTTTGGTAGGAGTAACTGCACTCATTCCCGTTGTTGGTGCATTCATCGGCGGTGGTGTTGGCGCCTTTATGATAGTAACAGAATCTCCTGTAAAAGCGCTTGTTTTTATTATCTTTCTTATTGTATTACAACAGCTTGAAGGTAATTTTATATATCCCAAAATGATGGGTGACAGAATAAACCTTCCCGCAATGTGGGTGCTTGCGGCAGTAACCGTTGGAGGTTCATTGGCAGGTCCTATGGGTATGCTTTTTTCGGTTCCTTTGATGTCAACGCTTTATGTGCTTATTCGCGAGGAAACCGAGAAAAGGGAAGAATGTAAAAAAACGATTGATTCTGAAATTCAAAGAAAGGAATGTACGGATGATGAAATACACTGATATATTATTTGATCTTGACGGAACTCTAACCGATCCTTTTGAGGGTATAACCAGATCGGTTCAGATATCACTTTCATATTTTGGTATAGAGGTTAATAACAGAGATGAACTGAAGTGTTTTATAGGGCCTCCGCTTTGGGAAAGCTACATGAAATATTACGGTCTTTCAAAAGATGAGTCGGAAATAGCTGTTGCAAAATACCGCGAATATTTTTCGGTTAAGGGCTTATTTGAAAATGAGGTATATAACGGTATATATGAGTTTTTGAGTGAGATAAAAGAGCAAGGGGTAAGACTTTCTGTTGCAACCTCCAAACCAACGGTTTTTTCACAAAAAATTCTTGATAAATTTGAGCTTTCTCGATTTTTTACATTTCTTTCTGGAAGCGAGCTGAACGGTGAGAGAATTAACAAGGCTGATGTTATAGAATACGCTCTTGAAAATCTGAATATTATTGATAGAAGCAAGGTCCTTATGGTGGGTGACCGCCATCATGATATAAACGGAGCAAAAAGCAGTAAGGTCAGCTCCTGCGGTGTTCTTTGGGGATACGGAACAGGAGATGAACTTAAAAATGCGGGTGCTGATTATATTGTGCGGGATCTTGATGAATTAAAAAGAATAATATTGCAATGAATGGATATCAAAATTGTAAGCTCTGCCCCAGGGAATGCGGTGTGAACAGAGTCGATACAAAAGGCTATTGCGGTATGAGTGATTCTCTGTTTCTTGCAAGAGCTGCCTTGCATTTTTGGGAAGAACCCTGTATTTCCGGAAATAACGGATCGGGTACGGTGTTTTTTTCAGGCTGCAATATGAAATGTGTATACTGTCAGAACCACAGTATTGCAATAGGAGAAACAGGAAAAGCGGTAAGCTTTGAAAGGCTTTGCGAGATATACTTTGAGCTTAAAGAAAAGGGAGCAAATAACATAAACCTTGTAACCCCTTCTCATTATTTACCCCATGTTATTAAGAGTATTGAAAGAGCAAAACTTATGGGATTTGATCTTCCCTTTGTTTATAATACGAGTGCATATGAAAAAACAGAGAGCATCAAGGCGCTCGATGGACTTATAGATATTTATCTGCCGGATTATAAATATTTTTTATCAAAAGATTCAAAAAAGTATTCCAATGCGCCCGATTATCCGTCTGTTGCTTTGAAAGCAATTGATGAAATGCACAGGCAAGTATCTCCCAATGCTTTTAATGACGGGATAATGCAACGGGGTATAATAATAAGACACTTGCTGTTACCGGGTAAGGTAATTGAATCAAAATTAGCTTTGAAGTGTTTGTATGAAAGATACGGTGATTCTGTATATTTGAGTATTATGAATCAATACACCCCCTTATCCCATGTTGAATGTCTGCCTGAGCTTAACCGCAGAGTAAGTAATCGCGAATATAACAGCCTTTGTGATTATGCTGCTGGATTAGGCATTAAAAATGCATATATTCAGAACGGTGAAACAGCAATGGAAAGCTTTATTCCTTCCTTTGATTTTGAGGGAATATAATTAGATATCTAACAATTGTTAATAAAATATAAAAACTTGAGGAAAGATATTGTTTTATCTTTCCTTTTTTGTTATACTTCTAATTATTAGAAATCTAATTATATGTGAGAGGTATATTATGAATAAAATAAAATATAAAATTGATAATCCCGCAAAAGGGCACAGAAGAGCGCCGATGACCGTAAATGAACAGGGAGAAGTTATTTTTGCACCTATTCAGCATGAAGCTCAAGGAGAAGCCGGTAGGCGTAAAATCTGCAATCCGTTATCTCATAAACCAACACCTCTTATGCTCTGTAATGAGATAACAAAGATGTTTGGAAGTGTGATGCGCGAAAGCACCGAAAAAGAATGTCCCCTTACAGGCAGTTACAGAGATATAATATTCCACCTTGCCCGTGAGGACGGAAAAACACAGCTTGAGTTGGCAAATTTGATACATATAACCCCTCCGTCTGCAAGTGTTGCGCTTGTAAAATTAGAGGAGGACGGCTATATTAAACGGGAAGCTGATGAATGTGATAAGCGGAAGGTTAGGGTTTATCTTACCGAAAAAGGAAAAAAGATAGACGAAAGATCGCGCTCGGTGATAAAAACGCTTGATGCCAAAGCAACCGAAGGCTTTTCCGAAGAGGAGATAAAGAATCTTTGTGTATTACTTTACAGAATGAGAGAGAATATAGCAAATGACTGATAAGAAGAACAAGATAAAACTGATTAAATATTTAAAACCCTACATTATATTTGCACTTCTTGCACCTTTAACTATGATAGGTGAAGTGAGTATAGACCTCATGCAGCCCAAAATTATGAGTAATATTGTTGATAAGGGAGTTTGGGGTGAAAACATAAATCTTGTAATACAATTGGGCATTAAAATGCTTTGTTTATCCCTTTTAGGCGGTATTTGCGGTGCTTTAGCGGCATATTTTTCTAATCTCGCGGCACAGAGCTTCGGATGCGATCTCAGACGGGATGCGTTTGATAAGGTGATGAGTCTTAGTGTTGAACAGACCGATAAATTTACAACAGGCTCTTTGATTACAAGACTTACAAATGATATAACCATGGTTCAGGATTTTGTTGCTATGGTGCTTCGTAATTTTGTCCGTTCACCTATGATGTTTATTGGCGGTATTATCATGGCATTAAGTCTTAATGTACGCTTTGGTTTGGTCTTGCTTATTTCTTTACCCGTTGAAATAATTGCGGTAATACTGATACTCCGCAAAGCAAAACCTTTATTTTCCAAGGTTCAGACAAAGTTAGACCGTGTAAATTGTGTTGTGCAGGAAAATGTAAACGGTGCAAGGGTTGTAAAGGCTTATGTAAGCGAGGAACATGAAATTGAGCGCTTTGACTATGCCAACAGCGAGCTTCGCGATACAAACCTGAAGGTTCAAACCTTAATTGCACGCCTTGCTCCGATCATGTCTATCGTTCTTAATGTAACTGTTGTAGCCGTAATTTACATAGGTAAGCTTCAGGTTGATGCTAAAATTCTTGAAGTTGGAAAGATTATGGCAGCAGTTAATTATATCACTATGATAATGATGTCACTTATGATGCTTTCCATGGTATTTCAAAGTATTTCAAGGGCAAGTGCATCGGCAAACAGAATAAAAGAGATACTTGAATGCGAGCCTGTTATTCTCTCTTCAGATATGGATTCAAGTGAGGAATGCGGATGCGTTGAATTTGAAAATGTGGTATTCAGTTATCCCGGAACAAAGGGCAGACCTGTATTAAACGGTGTTGATCTTAAAATAAACAAAGGTGAATATATCGCTGTTCTCGGTGCTACTGGTTCGGGTAAAACAAGCCTTGTTAATCTTATACAGCGTTTTTATGATGTTAATGAGGGCTCTGTCAAGGTTAACGGTATTGATGTTAAGGATTATGATTTAAAGGCATTGCGTTCAAAGGTTGCTTATGTCCTTCAAAAGAGCGAGCTTTTTGCGGGAACTGTTGCTGACAATATCCGTTGGGGTAATGAGGATGCAAGTGATGAAGAGGTTATTCATGCTGCAAAAATTGCCTGTGCCCATGAATTTATTACCGAATTTGCTAAGGGCTATGATACTTATATAGATGAAAAGGGTACATCTCTTTCCGGCGGTCAGAAGCAGAGAATATCTATTGCAAGGGCGATACTCAAAAAGCCTGAGATCATAATTTTTGATGACAGCACATCGGCGCTTGACATAAAAACAGAAGCTAAGCTCAGAGAATCACTCAGAGGTGAACTCAAGGATACAACAATTATAATGATTGCCCAGAGAGTTGCTTCTGTTATGACAGCAGATCAAATAGCAATCATCGACAAAGGTGTTATTGTTGACTGTGCGCCTCATGATGTGTTGATTAAAAACTGTGAAGTTTATAAGGATATCTATGATTCACAGTTAAAAGGAGGTGTAGGCATTGAGTAAAAAGCTTTCCCATGAAGAAGAAATGAAGCTTCTTAGGCAACACGAAGAAGCAAGACAGGCAAATGCACCGAGCATCAGACCCGGTCCGGGCGGTCCCGGCAGACGGGGACCGGGACCTATGATGTACAAGGAAAAACCGAAAAATATGGGTGGAACCCTTAAAAAACTTATAAAATATATAGGTAAAAGCAAATACCTTGTATTGATACTTCTTCTTGTAATGGTACTTTCATCGCTTGCTACCCTTGCCGCGCCAGCTTTGCAGGGGAAAGCGATCGATGCAATAATAAAAGGGGAAAACAAAGCTCTTGCAAAATTTCTTATTATACTTGGTGCAACATACCTTACAAGCTCTGTTTTAACATATTTTCAGGGAATATATGCGGCAAAGCTTTCGCAGAAAACCGTATATACCATGCGAAAGGATCTTTTTGAAAAGATTTCTTATTTACCAATAAGATTTACCGATACACCTAAACACGGCGATATTATGAGCCGTATGACAAATGATGTAGAAAATGTATCGAATACTGTATCCACAACATTAGGCTCATTGATATCTGCAATCGTCACACTTATCGGTACTCTTACCGTAATGCTTATATACAGCCGGAAAATGACACTTGTTGCAATGATATCCATTCCGCTTACAATTCTTTGTACAACCTTAATGTCCAAAATAATGAGAAAGTATTTTGTGCGCCAGCAAAGGATTCTCGGTGCGCTTAATTCCCATGTTGAAGAAATGGTAAGCGGTTATAAAACACTTATTGCTTATACAAGGGAAGAAAAGAGCAAGCAGCGGTTTAATGAAATCAATAAGGAGTTCAAAAATACAGCTATCCGTGCCAATTTCTTCGGCGGAATAATGGGGCCGATGATGAATATGATAGGTAATGTGGGCTATCTTATTGTTGCGGCATTTGGCGCATATTTTGTAATCAAGGGTGAGATTTCAATAGGTATTATTCAGGCTTTTATTCTTTATACCAAGCAATTTACCCGTCCCATAAATGAAATTGCAAACCAGTATTCGCAGATAATAAATGCTATAGCAGGCGCGGAACGTGTATTTGAAATTATGGAGACCGAGCCTGACAATTCAACTAACAAAAGGGAACTTGTGCTTGAAAATGTTAAGGGTGATATCAGCTTTGATAATGTTCATTTTGCATACAAGAAGGATGAGCCGGTATTACGCGGATTTACCCTTGATGTTAAAGCGGGAGAAAAAATCGCTATAGTTGGTAAAACCGGTTCGGGTAAAACTACAATAGTAAATCTTTTAACCCGTTTCTACGATATAGACAGCGGCAGTATTCTTTTAGACGGAGTTGATATAAATTCCTATACTAAAGCCTCATTGAGAAAATCAATAGGTATAGTTCTTCAGGATACCGTCTTGTTTTCGGATACAATAGAAGCAAATGTTAAGTACGGAAACAGAGATGCAAATGAGGATGCCTTTAACAATGCTCTTGCAAATGCCAATGCGGATATATTTGTAGAGCGTTTGCCAAACGGTAAGGATACGGTACTTACAGAATCAGGTCAGAATTTAAGTCAGGGACAAAGACA
>JAFYPJ010000130.1 GCA_017547545.1 Clostridia bacterium
AAGTACACCTTTGCTATGGAAACTGCTCCTATCGAAACTGAAATTAAAATTGATGAATTTCCTGAGGTTAAAGCAGGTATTGTAAAGTGGCCCATGTCGGTGATCCGTATTTCAAGCGAGGATAAAACAGAGCTTTGTGAAGCAGCAAACAGGATACTTGAAAAATGGCGTGGATATTCTGATGAAAATGCGGGTATTTATGCATTTACAAATGAAACTCCCCATAATACCGTAACACCCATTATGAGAAACAAGGGTAAGGAATATGAATGTGATCTTGTTCTCCGTAACAACATTACAACGGAACAAAGGCCCCTTGGTGTGTTCCATCCCAACCCCGCATTGCATCATATCAAGAAGGAAAATATAGGTCTTATAGAGGTTATGGGTTTAGCGGTTCTTCCCGGCAGACTTTCAAAGGAAATTGAAATGCTTGAATTTGCTATGCTCCGCGGTGAGGATATCCTAAACATTCCTTCCCTTGAGCATCATGCTGATTGGGCGCAGGAGATTCTCAAAAAGTATCCTGATTTCAATTCGGAAAATTCCGGCAGAATCCTTGAAGAAGAGATCGGTAAAGTATATCTTGAGGTGTTGCTTGATTCGGGTGTTTATAAGAGAAACGAAGAGGGCAAGGCAGCATTTATGCGCTTTATAGATTACATAAATAAATAGAAAAAAGCTGTTATTCAAACAGCTTTTTTTCAATTATGTCAATATTCTTTTGTGTATCTGAATGGTCAACATCAACTGTAATGTCTGCACATTCACGGTATAGGGGATAACGCACCTTTTCCATTGCTTTAAGAGTTTTTAAATCCTTTGATAACGGTCTGCCCTCTGTTGCCAATTTTTCGGCATCTGCGCGTAACCATATTATAAGAGAGTTTCGCATAAGAGCCTTGCGGTTTTCTTCTCTTAAAACCGCGCCTCCCCCCGTTGCTATAACATATCCGTTATATAACGAGGCTTTTTTTATCTGTAGGGTTTCTGCATTTCTGAAATATTCTTCACCTTTATCTCTGAATATTTCGGGAATAGAGCATCCCTTTGCATCCATTATCATTTCATCGGTATCGCAAAGCTTTCTTGAAAGCTTATCTGCTATAGCCGTGGCAAGGGTGGTTTTACCGCTTCCCGGCATACCGATAAACACAATATTCTTCTTTTCAAATTCAAGAGCATTTGTTATTCTGTCTATCTCTGAATCTTCAACCTTTGTATCAAAGAATAATTCATGCGCCAGCTTTGCCTGTGCCACAAGCATGGGCATACCGTTTGTATATCTGATACCGAGCTTTTTTGCCGCAAGAAGAATATTTGTACAAATGGGATTGTAGATTACATCAATTACTCCGTAAACCTTTTTGA
This sequence comes from Clostridia bacterium, assembly GCA_017547545.1. Classification (GTDB taxonomy): domain Bacteria; phylum Bacillota; class Clostridia; order Oscillospirales; family CAG-272; genus RGIG7300. The sequence continues at coordinate 1,372 of JAFYPJ010000130.1, forward strand.
AATCATTAAGGTTTATTACAGAATCTTCAACATTTGGATACATGCCCACGGGAGTGGTATTTATTATAATGTCAGCATCGTAATGCAAATAGAGATTAGAATAATTGTTCTCTTCTTTTCTGCCAACTACAATTATCTCCCTTGCGCCTTCATCCCGGCAAACCGCCTTTGCGGTTAAGCATGTGCCTCCTGTACCGAGAATAACAACCTTTTTGTTATTAAAGGATATCCCCGCTTTCTTTGCCATATAGGAAAAGCCGAAGTAATCGGTATTATCTCCGTACAATACACCGTTTTTGTTTACTATTGTATTTACGGAGCCGATCTTTTGCGCTCTTTCAGAAATGTGATCTATCCATGGCATTACATCGGTTTTGTAGGGGATTGTTACATTTATGCCGCAAAATTTTTTCGCATTGATAAAGCTGCACAGCTCTTCGGGTGCAACCTCGCAAAGTATGTAGTCATTATTTCCCAGCATGTTATGTATCGGCACAGAAAAGCTGTGGCCTAATTTTTTACCGATAAGACCGTATTTTGACTCCATAATGCACCTCAGATCTCAGAGTAATTACCGAGAAAGGCAAAAAAGGTGGGAGACTGATCAAGAGTTGCCAAAAGATTCTGTATTTCCTTTGAATACACCGAGGCATCAAAATCCACATAGAATATAAATTCAAAATCCTTGCCGGGAATAGGTCTGCTTTCAAGTTTTGTAAGATTTACACCCAAAACAGAGAAACGGGAGATCATTTCATAAAGTGAGCCGGGACGGTGTGGAACGCTGAACATAACGCTTATCTTATTTGCACCGGGATAAATTTCAAGCTCCTTTGAAATACATATAAAACGGGTATAATTGTTTGCGCTGTTTTGAATATTGTCTGAAAGTACATGCAAATTATACAGCTCTGCGCAATTGTTTGAGGAAATTGCGGCAACATCTTTTCTGCCCGATTCAAGCACCGTTTTTGCCGCAACAGCTGTATTTTCACAGGGGATTATCTTAACATTTTTCAGATCCTTTAAAAAATCACTGCATTGAGCCAAGGCTTGTTCGTGGGAATATATTTCTTTTATGTCCTTTAATTCAACACCCGAATTTGCAAGGAGGGTGTGGTCAATTTTAATCTTAACGCTTCTCACAATGTGGAAGCTGTATTTTTTCATAAGGTCATAAACGGAAACCACAGAGCCGTGGAGCGAATTTTCAATGGGAAGGATACCGTAACGGCAAAGTCCCTTATCAACGGCTGTGAAAACCGATTCAAAGTTATTCATATACATGATCTTTGGACGGTTAAAAAGCTTATCACAGGCAATTTGTGAATTTGCACCCTCAACGCCCTGGCAGGCAACAACTGCACTTTTGGGGAATATGGTGTCTGCCGGAAGGCATGCCTTTTCAATAAGAGCCGCTGTTTCACTTTTAGCTGAATTAGCCTGGTGCTGATATGAACGGGAAACCTCAAACATGGTAGAATAAAGGGATTTTGTATAAGCCGCCATTTCATCATCCATACCGTCTGTAACACGGCATATTATATCCCTTTCTCTTTGGGAGTTCAATACGGGCAGATTGTTTACCTTTTTGTATTCGGCAACCGCCTTTACTGTTTCCATGCGTTCTTTGAAAAGCTCTAATATCTTATCGTCTATATTATCTATTTTATTTCTTATTTCTTTGAGATCCATTGTTCATCCTTAAAATTGATTTATTATTGCAATAGCGCAGGCAGCCTCAATAACGGGTACTGCACGGGGAACTATGCAGGGATCGTGCCTGCCGTTAATAATAAGCTTTGCCTTAACTCCGCCCGAAAGGCTAACAGAATCCTGCTCCTTGGCAATAGAGGGAGTAGGTTTAACGGCACAGCGGAAAATAAGAGGCATTCCGTTAGTAATACCGCCTAAAATACCGCCTGCATTATTTGTGGTTGTTACAACCTTGCCGCACTGATATTCAAAGGGATCGTTATTTTCCGAGCCGCGCATGTTTGAAACCTCAAAGCCTGCGCCAAACTCAATACCCTTTATTGCGGGAATACCGAAAACTATTTTTGCTATTTCACTTTCAATTCCTTCAAACATAGGGGAACCGAGACCTGCGGGCAAGCCGATGGCAGCGCATTCTATTATACCGCCAACGCTGTCGCCCTCTTCGGCAATAGCGGTCATATATTCCTCCATTGCAACACCTGCATCCTGGTCAAGGGTAGGGAAGGGATTTGCTTCAAGATCCTGTCTTGAAACGCATACGGGATCGTAAAGGGTATCCTGTATTATACCTACCGAAGCAATATGCGCACCTATATATATACCCTTTTCCTCAAGTATTTGCTTGATAAGTGAGCCTGCAAAGCATAAGGGAAGGGTAAGTCTGCCCGAATATTCACCGCCGCCTCTTATGTCATTATAACCCTCTGTTTTAACATAGGCGGTATAGTCGGCATGACCGGGACGGGGAATATCGCGGAGATTTGCATAGTCACCGCTTTTTGTATCCGAATTTGGGAATATGGCGCATAAGGGTGCGCCGCAGGTGTAACCACCCACAATACCCGAAATGATTTCGGGTGTATCACTTTCGCTTCTTTTGGTGGAGTATCTGTTTTTTCCACCCCTTCTTCTGTCAAGATCTGCCTGTATCCTGTTAAAATCAGGCCGAAAGCCTGCCCCAAGACCTTCAATGGTACATCCGATGGCCTCTGAATGGGATTGACCGAATATAGAAACTGTTACTTTATTTCCGATTTTATTCGACATTGGCTTTTCCTCCAAGAGAATTAAAATGTTCAAAGAATTGCGGATAGGATTTGTTTACCGCCTCGGCATTTGTAATAATCACCTTTTCCTTGCAGAAGCAGGAAGCAATAGCGGCACTCATAGCAATTCGGTGGTCATTGTATGAATCAACCCTTCCGCCCTTCAACTCACCCTTTCCGTAAATGATGATTTCGCTGTCATTTGCTTCAATTTCACCGCCTAAGGCTTTTATCATGGCATAGGTGCTTTCAATTCGGTCGCTTTCTTTTATTCTTAAACGGCCTACATTGTATATTCTTGTTTCCCCAACCCTTGAAGCCGCATAAACCGCGAGTATGGGAACAAGATCGGGAATATCGTCTGCATTTATTTCAGAGCTGTCTTTAACAGATAAAAACAGCTTATCCTTTTGCTTTGAGTTGGGGTTCAAGCCTGTTACATTAACACCTGCCGCAAGCCAGAATGCGGCATTGGACATATCACCCTCAACCGTAATTTCGCCGGGGGAAATAAATTTTTCATTACCCTTTGTTTCAAAGCCGCCCCGGACGCCGAATTGATTCAGAACATCGGTAGTAATATCAACATAACCCTTGGAGGCAAGGGGTGAGGTTAAAATTATTTTACTCTCTGCTGAAAGCAGGGGCAGGGCATACATTAAGGCTGAAATATACTGTGAGCTTTCTGATCCTGAGATCCTGTAATCTCCGCTTTCCATATTACCTTTAAAATCAATTGGCAAAAAGGTGTTGGAAAAGGTGATCCCGTTATCTTCCAAAGCTTTACAAAGGGGAGCAAAGGGGCGTTTTAGCAGAGAACCTTCACCTGTAAGTGTACCTTCGTTATACAAAGCACAGGCTATGGGAAGGATCATTCTTGCCGTTGTACCGCTTTCTGTTACATGAATAACAGGCTTTTGCTGTCTTTTTATAATAGGCTCAACCCTTATTGCTTTTTCTTCAATCACAGCATTTGCGCCAAGAGCATTTACAGAATTGACTGTTGCAATGATATCCTTGGATATTGCATTTATATGAATTAAAGTTGGCTTATCTGAAAGGGCAGAAGCCAAAATAATACGGTGGGCATAGGATTTTGAAGCAATTGCTTCAATACTGCCCGTTAATTTTGAGGGAGTTATGGTTATGTTCATCTCAACCTGCCGTTATGAATTCTTCAAGCTCACTTATTTTGATTTTATAAAGAGAGCATTTTCCCATATATTCGGGAATTACAAGGGTAATTGAATCTCCCTTGCGTTTTTTATCGTTTAATGCTGCAAAGCAAAGCTCCTTTGCAGAAAATTTGTTATTATATTCTATGTTATAATCTTCAAGGGCTTTTTTTATCTTATCCGATACCCCTTTAGCACAAAGATTCTTTGATTCACAAGCCTTTGAGATCAAAAGCATGCCTAAGCCAACTGCATGGCCGTGGGAGATCTCAAAATCGGATAAAGCTTCAATAGAGTGAGCAAGGGTATGCCCAAAGTTTAAAAGCTGACGCTCACCATGGTCAAATTCATCCTTTTCAACGATCTCTGCTTTGATCTCTATACAGCGATATACCGTTTTTTCTATATCAAATTCCATCGAAGCTATTTCATCAAAAAGTGCAGCGTCGCGTATTACACCATATTTCAACGCTTCGCAGATCCCTGCAGTATAGATATCATAGGGCAGGGTAGAAAAGGTGTTGGTATCGCATATAACCTTTATCGGCTGATGAAACGCGCCTATAAGGTTTTTTCCGTAGGAACAGTTTACACCTGTTTTACCGCCAACCGAGGAATCTATAGCGGAAAGCAGAGTTGTAGGGATCTGTATAAAATCTATACCTCTTAAATAAATCGAGGAAGCAAATCCGGTTATATCACCTACAATTCCTCCGCCAAGGGCAATAGCAAAATCGCTTCTTGTAAGCTGATTTTCAAAGCAGCATTCAAGAATGGATAAAACGGTCTCCATATTTTTGGAATTTTCACCGTTGGCAAACACAAATTCGCATACATTATAGCCTGCATTTTCAAGGTCAGCCTTTACTTTCTCACCGTAAAGCGCCCAAACAATATCGTCGCTTACTATAATACATTTACCGGGTTTCTTTAAAATGCTTATTTCTTTTGCTACGCTATCAAGTAATCCTGCTCCGATAAGAACATTATAGGGCTTGGATGTTTTAACATTTAAACTTAACATATCAGCCTATTTCTTCCTTTGCCTCTCTGCCTTCCTTTAATAAAAGACGCATTGCTTCTGTATCATTGTTATCAAGGGCATCTCTGTAAGCACTAAGAGAATTTATGATGTAGTTGATCTCATATCTGAGATTTTCCTTGTTATCAAAGAAAAGATCTGTCCACATATCCTCATTCAGCCTTGCAACACGGGTAAGATCCTTGTAGCTGCCTGCACAAAAACCAACGCGGTTTTTTGCTGTAGGACTTTTGATATAGGCATTTGAAACAATATGTGCAAGCTGTGAGGTAAAAGCTATCTGTTTATCGTGAGTAACTGCATCGGTTACCGTAACACCGCCAAAACCGATTTCAAGGAAAAGTAATTCGGCTGCCTTTAAGGCGATTAAATTTGTATGCTCATCGCGGCAGAGGATCATTGTAGCGCCCTCATACATTTCAGCATAGGAATATTTGTAGCCTGAACGCTCAATACCCGCCATAGGATGACCGCCTATAAAATAGAGTCCGTGTTCGTGAGCCAAAGGAGAAAGCTCGCGGCAGATTGCTTCTTTAGTACCTGAACAGTCAATGATTACTGTATTACGGGCAAATTTTGTTATATTCTCTTTTACAAAACCAACGGTTGCATCGGGGTATAAGGCAATAACCACCATATCGCAGAAGCCAAGGTCATCAATATCCATTATTTTATCAATGGCACCGTCTGAAAGTGCTGTCTGGGCTATGGAAGCGGTACGGTTGTATCCCCAGATAGTGTGATTTGTATGCTTTTTAAATGCTTTTGCAATAGAGCCACCGATAAGGCCCAGGCCGATTACGGCGATGTTCTTTTTCATGGTCTTATCCTTCTTTATTTAAGTTCTTTTATTGTTGCTCTTAAAGTATCAATGTTTTCGGAAATAGTTTTAAATGCATCAGGCTTGATAGACTGAGGACCGTCACAAAGTGCCTTTGAGGGATCATTGTGTACCTCTATCATTATACCGTCTGCTCCTGCCGCAACTGCCGCCATTGTAAGTGTGGGAACAAATCTTGCAATACCCGCGGAGTGGCTGGGGTCAATAACAACGGGAAGATGTGAAAGCTCTTTGAGTACGGGTATAGCCGAAATATCAAGAGTGTTTCTTGTTGCTGTTTCAAAGGTACGGATACCTCTTTCGCAAAGAATAACCTTTTCGTTGCCTCCTGCCATAATATATTCGGCACTCATCAAAAGCTCTGAAATTGTAGCGGAAAGACCTCTTTTCAAAAGTATGGGCTTATCCGACTTTCCAAGCTCTTTTAAAAGCTGGAAGTTCTGCATATTTCTTGCGCCTACCTGAATAACATCAACATCGGCAAAAAGGTCAAGCTGAGAAAGATCCATAACCTCTGTAACAATGGGAAGACCTGTTGCTTTCTTTGCCTTTAAAAGAAGATCTATACCTTCTCCGCCCATGCCCTGAAATGCATAAGGTGAGGTTCTGGGCTTGAATGCACCGCCTCGGAGTATTGTTGCTCCTGCCGCCTTAACTTCTTCGGCAATTGCAATGATCTGTTCTTCGCTTTCAACAGAGCAGGGACCTGCAATTTTTGCAAATATGTCACCGCCTATAGATGTGTTTTCCACGGTGATAACAGTATCAAGAGGATGGAACTTTCTGTTTACCGATTTATAAGGTTCCTGGATTCGCTTAACACTTTCAACTATATCAAGTGCCTGAATAAGGTCAATGTCAACTCTTGTGGTATCACCTACAAGACCGAGAATGGTGGAATGGATACCCTCTGTAGGATGTATCTCAATATTCATTCCTTTAAGCCATTCTTCGAGATTCTTGAGCTGTTGCTGTTCGGGGTTTTCCTTTAATACGATAATCATTTCTATATCTCCTTTGAAATTATTTTAAAACAAAAACCTCGGCGAATAAGTATCACCGAGGTAAATCTACTTTTTAAATCTAAAAGCTCAATAAATCACGGCAACACTAAATGACTTTACCAAAAAACTTAGTAAAGTAATAAAAGCTGCTAAAGTAATTTACGAACTTCATTAGTTTGTGTCCTTTCACAAGATTTAAATAGATTTTAGCATACTAAAGTGCATTTGTCAACAGTTTTTTAATAATTTATCAAAAAACAGGTAAAATTAATAGTTACCGTATTTTTTAACCGCATCAACAAATGCCTCGATATTCGCATAGGGAACATCAGGTTCAAGCATATGAGTGGGTGCAATGCAAAGTCCACCGTTCTTGCCAACGCTATCAATTATTTCCTTAACCTTAGCGTCAACCTCATCGGGTGTACCGAAGGGCATTGTGGTTTGAGTGCCTATAGTACCCCAGAAGGAAAGACGGTCGCCATACATTTCCTTAACCTTTGCGGGATCAATACATTCGGGCTGAACGGGATTAAGAACATCTACACCGATCTCAATAAGATCCTCGATAATATCGTAGATAACACCGTCTGAATGATAGAATGCAAGAACATCGGGGTTAACTTCCTTTGCGGCAGCAATAGCGCGCTTCATATCGGGCTTGAGCCACTTGCACCAAAGATCGCGGCTCATCATAAGATCCTTCTGGCTTCCAACATCATCACCGAACATGATAAGGTCAAAACCGCAGGCAGCCACCTTTTTAGCAACCTCTACCTGATGATCCGCCATTCTTTTAAGGCAAGCCTGTGCCATATCCTCATCTGTCATCATATCGCAGAGCAGATTGTCCAAGCCGCGCAAATACCACGCAGGCTCAAAGATCTGTATTGCGGTAAATACAGCGGCAAGGCCTTGGGCATGAACCTTATCAACAGCTTCCTTCATGCCTTCCCAACGGTAATCCTCAAGGATATCGGGCATGGGGAAATCCCAAACCTCATCGGGATCGTCAAAATCCTCCATTGCATGAAGGAACTTTGTAAAGTGTGCAACAGAACCGGGTTCAAATGCAACACCCCATTCATCAACGGTAGTACCCTCCTTCAAACGGGTGAAATATTCTGAATAATCATTCTGATTTTTGGTGGGGGTGTATGTGAAGGTTCTTACATCAAAACCGTAAAATTCTTCGTAATTTTCAGCACCGGTCTTAGCTTTGAATTCTTCCTTCAAAGAAGGACAAAGATCAAAATAAAAGGGAACTCTTTCGGGATTTTGACGGCGCAAAGCCGCTAATAAATTCTCTCTGGGTGTCATAATATAACTCCTAAATTTAATAAACTTATATCATATTTATAGTATCATAAACTTTGTGTTTTGTCAATAACGGCACCGCCGAAATCTGTTAAAGGACATGATTTGTCATAAATCGGCAAAAAACCGTTTGTTTCAATGAAATCGATTATTTCAGCTGAGTCGGGATGAAGGGTTAGATCTCCGAAAAACATAACATATTTATCAAAAACAAAGGATGCGCCGCCGATAAAGCCGTAGTTGTATCCGGGAAGAAGGATGCTTGCAGGGTTTATAAGAAGAGTGTTGATTCCAAAGGCTGAAAGTGCTTTGCAGATCCCCGTATCAGCAGTAATGGCATTATTGCC
>JAFYPJ010000017.1 GCA_017547545.1 Clostridia bacterium
CTCCGTAAAGCGGAAAGTGATTCGTTGGATTTCAACGATGAAGATTTTGAATTTGACGATTATGACGATATTCTTGACTCGGAAGGCGAGCAGGAAGAACTTGAATTTTGATGTCCGGGGTGTTGCGCAGCAGCACCCTATTACAATAATATTACATAATCAAGGAGAACTGAAGTGATAAACGAAAACGCCTTTATAGTTTTTGAGGGTATAGACGGTAGTGGAAAAAGCACCCAGATAAAAATGCTTGCCGCAGCACTTTCAGAGCAAGGAATGAGCGTTGAGGTAACGGCAGAACCTTCAAACGGAGATATCGGAAAACTCCTGAGAAGCTATCTTAAAAAAGAAAAGGTTACCGATAACAGGGCTATAGCTCCTTTATTTGCAGCAGACCGTATAGACCATATAACTGCCAAAGGAGGTATTCTTGATCTTTTAAACCGCAAAAACACCGTACTTTGCGACAGATATTATCTCTCTTCCTATGCATATCAGGCAATAGACTGTGATATGGATTGGGTTATAGAATTAAACCGTGAAGCTCAAAGGCTTGCAAAACCCGATTTGCATATATTCCTTGACCTTCCGTGTGAAATTTCTATGGAAAGAGTTAAAAACAGAGGGGAAACCGAACTTTTTGAACAGCTTGACCGCCAGAAAAAGATACGGGAAAATTTCTTTATTCTTTTTGAAAAATTAAAGGACGAGGAAAACATTTTTATAGTTGACGCAACCAAAAGTCCTGAGGAAATCGCGCAGGAGATTAGAAATAAAGTTTTATGTACAGAATAATGTTTGTGTGCCACGGGAATATTTGCAGAAGTCCCATGGCGGAATTTATACTTAAAGATTTGATAAAGGATTCTTATGATAAGGATCTGTACATAATTGAATCTTCTGCTACCAGCACCGAGGAAATATACGCAGGTACGGGAAATCCCGTTTATCCTCCCGCCAGGCGCGAGCTTGCCGCCCACGGCATCGGTTGTGAGGGTAAAAGGGCTGTTCAGCTTAAAGCCTCCGATTACGAAAAGTATGATATTTTTGCGGTTATGGACAGCGCAAATCTACGCAATGCAAAACGAATTTTACAGGGAGATCCCGAAAACAAGGTGGCAAAGCTTCTCTCCTTCACCGATAGTGAAAGAGATGTTGAGGATCCTTGGTATTCCGGAGATTTTTCGGGTGTTTACCGTGATATTTTGCAGGGATGCAAGGCACTTTTAGAAAGGATAAGAGAAGAAAAATAATGAAAGGTCTTGTTCTTGAAGGCGGAGGATTAAGGGGAGTTTTTACCGCCGGGGTAATTGATGTTTTTTTGGAAAAAGGAATAGAATTTGATACAGTAACCGGAGTTTCGGCAGGAGCGTGCCATTCATGCAGTTATTTGGCGAAGCAAAGGGGGCGCGCATTGTCGGTTTGCATTGATTACCTTGACAACCCGGAATATTGCAGTTTCAGAAGTCTTGTAAAAACAGGAAATATGTTCGGCGAGCAGTTTGTTTTCCATGATATCCCCGAAAAGCTCTACCCCGTTGACAATGAGGAGTTTAAAAAAAGCAGATCCTCCTTTTATGTCAGCGTTACAGATTGTGTTACAGGTAAGGCATACTACCCTAAAATAAATGATCTTTTTGAGGATGTTGAATGGATAAGAGCATCAAGCTCCCTTCCTTTAGTTTCAAAATTCGTTTACATAAACGGAAAGCCTTATCTTGACGGCGGAATTGCGGATTCGGTTCCGATAGAATTTTCCATAAATTCAGGCAACGATAAAAATGTTGTTGTTTTAACAAGGGACAGAAGCTACAGAAAAAAGCCTGAAAAAATGTTTGCGGCAATGAGGTTGAAATATTCCCGATATCCTGAGCTTCTCGATGCAATAAAGCATAGACACGAAAAATACAACGATGCTCTTGACCTTATATGCAAGCTTGAAAAGGAAGGCAAGATATTTGTTATTGCCCCAGAAGTACCTTTGGCTATAGGCAGAACCGAAAAGAATAAGGAAAAGCTGGAATTGGGTTATAAATTGGGCAGAAAAGCGGCTTTAGTAAATATGAAAGCATTAAAAGACTACCTCGAAGGGTAGTCTTTAATTATATCAAAACAACAGGCTTGATTATATCCTTAGGCTTATCCTTCATTAAAAGAAGCGCCTTTTCGACATTTTCAAAGCCTTCAAAATGATGTGTTAAAAGCTTTGTGGGATCAAGCTTGCCGTATTTAATAAGAGATGCCAGCTTTTCAACACGGCGTCTGCCACCCGGCATTAAACCACCCGAAATTGATTTGTGTCCCATACCGTTACCCCAGTCAAGACGGGGGATCTTAACATAATCTCCTTCTCCGAGATAGTTGACATTTCCGATCTTTCCGCCCGGTTTCAACATTCTTATTGCATCAATAAAGGTATCGTTATCTCCTCCCGCCACGATCACGCGGTCAACACCCTTATTATCTGTTAAATGCATAACCTGCTCCAAAATTGAACCGTTACGGTAATTTACAATATCTGTAGCACCGTATTCCTTTGCAACTCTTATACAATCGGGACGGGAGCCAACGGCAATAACACGGGAAGCACCCTTTAAGCAAGCTCCTGCCACAGACATAAGACCAACAGGGCCTATACCGATAACACACACCGTATCCCCGTATTCAACCTCTGCAAGCTCTGCACCGTGAAAGCCTGTGGGTATCATATCACAAAGCATCACCGCAGCTTCCGGTGAAACACCGTCGGGCAGATGTGCCATATTACCGTCGGCATCGTTAACATGAAAATATTCGGCAAAAACACCGTCCTTGAAATTAGAAAATTTCCACCCTGAGAGCATACCGCCCGAATGCATCGAATAACCGCCCTGGGCTTCAATAGAATTCCAGTCCGGGGTGATTGCGGGAACAACAACCTTGTCTCCCACCTTGAAATCCTTGACCAATTCGCCAACCTCGGCAACAACACCCACAGCCTCATGCCCCAATATCATATCGTGTCTGTCTCCCAAAGCACTCTTCCATACTGTGTGGATATCGGATGAACAGGGCGAAATAGCTATTGGAGAAACAAGGGCATCAAGCGGACCGCATTTCGGTTTTTCCTTTTCTATCCACCCTGTTTCCCCAATTCTTTTCATTGCAAAACCTTTCATACTATCTCCTCCAAAATATATTTACTCATATTATTGCCGCATTATAGAAAAATACTCTTGACTTTCATAAAAAAAACATGTTACAATAAAGGAAAATTAAAAAACAGGAGACAGTTATGATTTGTCCGAAATGCAATCATGAGATTATTGAAGGCGCAAAATACTGCGGAAAATGCGGATATGCCCTTGAAACAGAAGAAAAAACATATACACCTGATGAAATCGATGATGAAGCAACAGAGATAGCACATGTTATCCCCGATTTTGCAAAACAGGCAGTTGAAGCACCCAAAGCGGTGGTGAATGCACACAAAGCGGTGGTGAATGCACCCGTAACCGTTAAAACAAAAAAGCCTTTCTGTTTTGCGTCCGTTCTCTTCTTTTTATATCCGTTGATATACATTATAAATGACATTATAAACAACACAGTTATGAAATATCAATTCAACGGAACCTTAAAGGGTATCAGTATTTTTGAAATAATAAAATCCAGCATATTGGAGTATTTCCAATTCGAATTTTATAGTATAACCTCTGTTTTATTGTTCATAGCATTTGTTGTATTAGCAATACTTTTATTTGCAAAGCATTCGGGATTTTTGCTTCCCGTTGCCCTTATCCCTGTTTTATTGATAAATTCTGTAGTTTGCATTTATGAATTAATAAATCTTTTTAAAGAATCCGGTTTTATTTTCCGTAACCTGCCCGAATATTGGCTGTATGCTGTTTGGTTGATTGCTATAGCACTTTTCCTTTTAACCGATCTGTTGTGCACATTATTATTGGTAGTAATGTCTTTTGTTACAGCATTGAAAAAACCGAGAAAAGGCTTTATGAAGCTTTCTTTCCTCCCCGGAATTCTTTATTTTGTTTCCACCGCAATATATACTGTTGTAAGAATAGTAATGATATTCAAAAACTCGATGTACGGTATACCGTTATGGGTACCTCAATGGTTAGTAGCTTTAGCTTATCTTCTTCTCGGTATATGGCTCTATAAGGTGTCGGGCACATACGGTTCCGCACAAAATAAAACAGAAAAATAAGTTTAAAAGCACATCCGAAGATGTGCTTTTGCTTTTCTGTTACCTTTTTCAGAAAATTGCTACTATATAGGCAGGGGGTGAAATTATGAACTTTAAAAAAATGTTTATTTTAACAATGACTTTTATATTTCTTTTAAGCGGATGCACCAAAAAAACGGAGCTGAAAAAGAAAACGGATACTCCAAACAAAACCGAAACAAGTTGTTCAACAGAAGAAACAAATTACTCTTCTCCCGTAGCCTATTCTTCCCTTTCCTTTTACGGAGATAAAAAAACATTTATACCGTCTCAATCAGCAAATCAAAGTCTTGTAACCGTAGATATTGCTCCCTTTTATGAATCCTATACCGAAAACTGCGATTTTATAGAAGGGGTGATTACAAATGTTTACGAAAAATGTTATGAATATACTCTGCCCGCAACAAAAAGCGAAGGAACAGCCCATGCCTATACAATAAGCGTTATTTACGAATTTGAAATTGAAAAAAGCCGAAGAGGCAAGCATAAGGCGGGAGAAAGAATACTTATAGAGGATATGCAGATAGGTTGCGGGGAGCAGTTTTACATGAAAAAGGGGCACAAATACCTTGTACCTATAGAAAATGCAGGCGATGATATTGCAATTTTCGGTTTAAATGCAGATAAGGCAAAAGGCGAAACCAAGCGCCAAACACCTTACACAACCGTTTATCCTTATCATCCGCAAATAGAGATAACCAAGAACGGATATTATTTCTTTTCGAATGATTGGGAAAGCCTTGCCGCGGAAAATGCCCTAAAGGTAACCGATGTTGAATTTGACGGGGGTAGTGTTTACTATAAAGACAGGATGCTCTTACTTGATAGTGAAAGCTTTGAAGAGAATATAAAAAAATTGCTGTCAAAATGACAGCAATTTTTTCGAAGCCTGAATTATTCATTCATAATTGCGCGCTTTATTACATTCTCCTGAAGTCCGCGGTCAATTTCAACAAACTTTGCAGAAAATCCGCCAACACGAACTATAAGGTCTTTATGGTTTTCGGGATGCTCAAGAGCATCAAGCAGCTCTGCCGGATCAATAACAGTAGAGGTCAACTGCTGAGCGCCCATACCAAAGTATGCCTTTGCAAGAGCAATAAAGTTTGCATATCCCTGTTCTGTATCAAAGAGGGTTTTATCAAACTTAACGTTAAGGATAAATCCGCTGCCCGCATTCCAATGATCGAATTTAAGAACCGAATTGAGAATTGCGGTGGGACCGTTGTAGGCACAACCGGGAACGGGACCTGTACTATCGGCAATGATAGGATCCTTTGCCTTTCTGCCGTTGGGCATTGCGGCAAGCTGTCTTCCGTAGCCAGCGGCACGGGAGAAGGGGCTGCAACCACCGGTGTAAACACCGCCGCGGTATGTATTTGTTCTCTTAAGAACCTTAAAGAAGCGATTGAGCATCTTTGCGGTTATTGCATCAACCTCATCGCAGTCATTACCGAATTTTTCGCAGTTTGCAAATTCAGCTCTCATCTTTTCATAGCCCTCCCAGTTTGCTTCAAGGGCGGTTATGAGTTCATCCATTGTATATTTCTTTTCATCAAAAACAAGCTTCTTTACCGCATAAAGGCTGTCACCTGCATCGGCAATACCCTCTGCAAGGATCTGACCGTGGCCGTAAAGAGGACCGCCGTTACGGTAATCCTTACCCTTTTCTATACAGCCTTCAATAAGAAGGGAGCGCAAGGGGTTAGGTTTGTATTTTGCTCTGTGCGCCTGAGCAGAGTTTGCCCAAGTACAAGCAAGGAATGTTGCATATTCGAGCTGCTTATAGAAAGCTCTTTCAAGATCTTCGTAGGTTTTGAATTCGCGGGCATTACCGCTGAAAAGGGTTTCAATGTTGCCGTTAAGAGCGTTTTTACCGCTATGAAGTGTGTATTCAAGGCATTTTGCAAAGAATACCTCACCGTCTTCAAGACCCATATGGCTCTTACCGAAAATATCTATCTGGTTACAACCGTTCATGCAGTATTCATGGCTGTGAACAGGGGGAATGCCTATAGATTCAAGGGCGGGGCAAACGATCTCGTCATTATAAAGAGCGGGCATACCGATACCGGATGCGGTGGTCTTAGCGATCTGTTCCCAAAGCTCTTCAGAGGTGTTGCGGTGAACACGGAGAGTAAGGTTGGGAGTTTCGTATTTCTTTTCTGCCGCTAACTTAAGGATATCAAAGGTAAGCTCGTTTGCGGTATCGTTCCAGTTTTCATCAGAACCTGCAAGGCAGAGGTTCCATGTACGGGAATCATGGAATGTTTCCCAAAGGCGTTCAAGCATTTCTGCTCTTTCTTCCTTATCCTGCTCTACCGCGTAGCAACGGTACATATACTGGTCAAAGCGTCCTGGAGAGTCTACTCCGTCAAAGGAGAAGATAAACCAGAAAGCCAAGATTGCGGAGTTAAAGTCATAAGCGGGCTCGCGGGGGATGACCGCAAATGCCTCTGCGGTTCTTTCATATCTCTTTTTGGTTTTGGGATCATCGGTTTCAGCGGCAAGCTTAATTGCAAGCTCGCGGAATCTGTCACCGAAAATGTCGATAGCATCAAGAGTTTTTTCAAGAGCGCGGTAGAACCAATCGGTATCATAAAGGTTCTTTTCTTTATATTCCGCAATAAGCTTACGGATGCCGTTGGTACCAAGGTTTATAATTCTGCCGAAATCGGGGTTGGAATGACCTTCCCATGTACCGCCCCACATAGCGCCCGATTCCATCATCACGCGCTGGGTAGCCGTATAGTAATCTCTGTAGCATCCGTCATGGAAGAAACGGAAACCGTCTCTTACACGTGTAATGTACTCGGCATGCTGGGGATACTTTTCAATTCTTTGTTCCAATCTTGAAGGGTCAAAATTATAATCAAGACCGTATTCATAGCTAAAGCCCGCACCGCCGCTAACATGGCACCACACATGGGGCAAAAGGTGGCGGTTAAATGCAATTTCTATATTTTTAGCACCCTCAACAAGTGCATCGGCGGTACGCTCGATAATTTCAGCATCTTCATTTTTGAAAAATCCGTATGCTAACGGATCAATTTTAATTCTTTCGTCCATATTTACCTCCCGGTAACTGATTTTAAACATATATAATTATTATATCATATTTTCATATGTTTGTAAATGAGTAATTTAGGGCATTTTTGTGTACAAAATTTATATATTTTCACAGAAAACACGGTTTTTAAAATTTTTTTCAAAAAACTCTTGCCAAAATCAAAATGATGTGATATAATACCATTTGTTCAGCGAACACGGAGAAGTACTCAAGTCGGTGAAGAGGCGCCCCTGCTAAGGGTGTAGGTCGAGCAATCGGCGCGAGAGTTCGAATCTCTCCTTCTCCGCCAACAAAAAACACACCCAAAGGTGTGTTTTTTTGTTGTCTAAGAAAGATTCGAACTTGAGCGCCGAGTATCGGCGGGGGTCAAGCGCAGGTTTGCGCCGCCGGGGGCGGATACAGCAAACCGAGCTTGCGTACAGTAACACAACGAGCACGAGCGACTTTAGGAGCGATGGGGGAGTTGATGTTACAAACGGGAGAATCTCTCCTTCTCCGCCATGTAAAAAAACTCTTTTGTCTACCAGACAAGAGAGGTTTTTTACAATGATATCCGTTCCTGTCGGAACGGATGATATATCTTCGATATGATATCGCACTTCGTGCGATGATATATGCCTTCGGCGTATGAAGGAACGGATATTATATCATATTTGCAACGCAAATATATAATACGGTTTGCCGTATATCATATCGCACAAGCGATATATCATTGAAAACATCAGCAAATTATGATATAATACAGATGAAAGAAGGTGCTTTTATGTCTGAAAACAAATTACTTGACTTATCTTTTAAGTTCGCGGTTGCTATTGTTAATCTTGTTGACGGTGGAACTGCACCAAACAGTTCATATATGACCGATCAACTTGCAAGGGCAGGAACATCGGTCGGTGCAAATATTCACGAAGCGCAATATGCACAAAGCAAGAAAGATTTTGTTGCGAAGTTGGAAATTGCTTTGAAAGAATCTAATGAAACAAGCTATTGGCTAAAACTGATGTATGAAACAAAAAGAATCGATATCGCCACATATCAATATACAGAGAAACTCTGTAGCAATATTCGCAGACTTTTGATCGCATCTTGTAAAAGTAAAACTGCAAAGGAGAATGCGAAATGAGTAA